>NZ_JANSJC010000005.1:0-135606 GCF_047462375.1 Synechococcus sp. H55.8
GAGAAGGTGGTCAACCCAGTCAAGCTTCAATCGCTCTGCTACCGCGCAATTCGTACCCGCTTTGGGCTCTCCAGCAACCTGGCACAACAGGTGTGCAGAAGGTTGGCCGCTGCCCGCAAGGTTGCCCAGCAAAAGAATCGTCCGGTCAAAGCGTTCAAGTCTGGCTTTGTGACCTACGATGCCCGCATCTTCTCTTTCCGGGAGAGGGACTGGACGGTGTCGCTGACCACCGTTGAGGGACGCGAACGCTTTGAGCTGGATATAGGTAACTACCAGCGCGGCATGCTGGCGGGTTCTCATCCCAAAGCAGCCACGTTGGTCAAACGCCAAGACGGTTTTTACTACATCCAAATTGGCGTGGAGCAGGACCCACCGGAGCCACGAGACACCACCGAGGCGATTGGTGTGGACTTGGGTAGGAGAGATATTGCCCATACCAAGGACTCCGTCCCGCTGACGCGAACAGAAGGAGACCACTGGAATGGACAGCAGTTGAACCAGGTCAGAGACCACTACTCCCGCTTGAGAGCGGCTCTGCAACGCAAGGCCAGTATGGGCACACGCAGCACTCGGCGCAGGTGTCGGGAGCTGCTGCAACGGCTGTCTGGTCGGGAGAGACGTTTTCAAGCTTGGGTGAACCACCGCATCTCCAAGTCCATTGTTTCTAGGGCACAGGCCACCCGCAGCTTTATTGCCTTGGAAGACCTGACCGGGATCCGTGAACGAGTCAACCAACAGCCGCGCAGCAAGAGAGAGCGGCGGCGGGCCAATAGTTGGGCGTTCTACCAGTTGCGGCAGTTTGTGCACTACAAGGCAGCCAGAGCAGGGGTGAAGGTGGTGGTGGTGCCACCTGCCTACAGCTCGCAGACCTGCCATCAGTGTTTGTGGCTTGGGCAACGGGAAGGGAAGCATTTTCGCTGTGTGAACCCGGTCTGCGGTTGGGAAGGGGATGCAGATTTGAACGGTGCCAACGTGATTGCGCTTTTGGGGGTCGCTGTAAACCGGCCTAGAGGCCCGTGGTTGGCTTGCCAACTGCAGGGCTACCAGAAGCCCGCTCCGTATCGCTTAGCGGTCGGAGTCGGGTAGTTTACGGCTGCGCTCTAGGGTCTGCTCTGTCAAACTGGAAAAAAACAGTCTGGCTGGAGATTGGGATTATGGCCTTCGATTGGTTTCGCCGCCGCTATACCGACTCCCCTGGTGAAGCAAAGCCTTCGCCACCAGACCCCACGTCGGCCACGGAGCCAGCGGAGATCTCCCCCGAAGACTATTTGGCCTTCGCCAAAGCCGCCTATGCCAACCTGAAGGCCCGTGCCGCTGGCCAGGAGGCCCCAGCCAAGGACTCCGTCCCGCTTGAGCAAACAGATGGGCAAATAGAAGGGATCCCTGCAGAAGCTCTCCAGCCACAGCCACCGGCCTCGCCTCCGGAGCCTATTCCAACAAAAGAACCGGTATCTCCAGAATCACCCTCTGTGCAGCCGGCGGCAGCTCCCTCGTTTTTCGATCTGGCTCCCCGTGCTGCCGAGCGTCTGCAAGCCCTGCAAGCCAGCGCTGTGGAAGAGCCGGAGCCGATGACCCCAGCCGTCGCTCCCTCTCCCGAGACCGGGCCGGAAGAGCTGGTCTTCGATGAAGGCTTCCGCTGGTCAGCCGAGATCTTGGCGGCCCAAGGGCGCAAACCG
This sequence comes from Synechococcus sp. H55.8, assembly GCF_047462375.1. Classification (NCBI taxonomy): domain Bacteria; kingdom Bacillati; phylum Cyanobacteriota; class Cyanophyceae; order Synechococcales; family Synechococcaceae; genus Synechococcus; species Synechococcus sp. H55.8. The sequence goes on from NZ_JANSJC010000005.1 coordinate 1,677, forward strand.
GAAGAGATCTCCGTAGAAGAGATCTCTTGGCTGCAAAAGCTGCGGCGAGGCTTGGGCAAAACCCGCCTCAACCTAATCAACCAATTGAAGGCCCTGGTAGGCCGTGGCCCCCTCGACCAGAAAGCTGTAGAAGAAATTGAGGCCCTGTTGCTGCAGGCCGATGTGGGGATCGATGCCACCGAGCGGATCATCCAAGCCCTACAAAAGCGCATGCGCGAGGAGGTGGTGCCGCCGGAGGAGGCGGTCAAATACCTCAAGCAGCAGATGCGCCAGATGTTGACGGTAGGGGATCCCACCTTTGCGCCGCAACGGGGCACGCTCAACATTTGGCTGATTGTCGGGGTGAATGGAGCGGGCAAAACCACCACCATCGGCAAAATTGCCCATGTGGCCCGCGAGTCTGGGTACCGCTGCTTGATCGCCGCTGCCGACACCTTCCGGGCTGCCGCGGTGGAGCAGCTCAAGGTTTGGGCAGAACGAGCGGGGGTAGAGGTGATCGCCAATCCTTCTCCCAATGCTGACCCGGCGGCGGTGGTCTTTGACGCCATCACAGCCGCCCAGGCCAGGGGCACCGAGCTGCTCTTGGTGGATACGGCGGGCCGTCTGCAAAACAAGAAAAACCTGATGGAGGAGCTGGCCAAGATCCGCCGCATCATCGACAAAAAAGCTCCTGAAGCCAAGGTGGAAAGCCTGCTGGTGCTGGATGCCACCCAAGGGCAAAACGGCTTGCGCCAAGCGGCGGTGTTTTCCGAAGTGGCCAAGCTGAGCGGCGTGATCCTGACCAAGCTGGATAGCACCGCCAAGGGGGGCATTGCCCTGGCCATTACACAACAGATGCACTTGCCCATCCGCTTCATCGGCGCCGGCGAGGGGCTGGAAGATCTGCGGCCTTTTTCCAGCTATGAGTTTGTGGAAGCTCTCCTGAGCGAGTATTGAGGCGCCCCCTTTCTGGGAAAAGCCACCGTGAAAGAGATACACACAGCTCCCAACTGTGTTGGGCGTCGCCCTCGCCTTCTGCCCTGGAGCGCTGCGGGGGTGGGAGCAGGTTTGCTTTGGGCCTGGGGTGGGCACCGCTGGATCCAGAGCGGGTTGAACCTGGCCTGGACGGGATCCACCCAGGATGCAGAGGCTTTGCAAGAATTTGTAGCCACCTTGACCCAGGTGTTGTCGGGGGTGTTGGGCGTTACCCTCTCGGTGGTGGCCATTGTGGTGCAGTTGAGCGCGGATCGCTTCACCCCGAAGGTCACCGAGCTGTTTTTGCGCGAGCAGGTCAACTTCTATCTCTTCTTTTTCCTGATCCTGGCCAATGTGGTCAGTTTGTGGAGCTCGATAGCCCTGAGCTTTTACGATCCCGCCAGCGGACATCCGGGGCTGCTCATCGGGCTGAACCTGCTGCTGGGCACAGCTTCGTTTTTGGTGCTGATCCCCTACTTTCGCTTTGTGTTTAACTTCTTGCAACCGACCTCGATCATCCGTCGCATTGAGCAGCAGGTGCGGCAGGCCGTCCTGGGATCCCTTGTCTCCAGAAGATTGGGATCTGATTTCGGGTTCGAGGAGAGTCGTTTCTCTCGCTGGCGTCGGCGTGGTGTGGCAACAGAGCAGCACTCTCCAACAGGCCAATGTTCGCCAGCTCATCAGCGCTGCCTTGCTGCCCTCGATGAGATCAAAAGCATCGCCACCAGCGCTCTCCGCCAACAGGAGGGAAGCATTTTCTTGGAAGCGTTGGATAGTCTAAAGTCTCTATGGATCTTCTATGCCGAGCACAAAGCACAACTGCACCCCACCTGGTTTCTCTTGACCGCGGCTCTGCAGCGGGATCCGGACTTTGCTTCGGTGGATAAGGGCCTATTGAGCCAGATCGAGGCAGAGAGATCCTGGCTGGAGCTGAAGATCTTGCGGCAGTATCAGGCCTTGTTTGTCGAGGGGCTAAACGGCATGCAGCAGGCGAGCACCCTGGTGGCCATTCACAGCCGGGAGCTGGGGATCCGCGCCCTGGAAACCCAACGACTCACGGTAGCGGGGTGGGTGATCAAGTTTTTCAACACCTACCTGCGGGCTGTCATCAACGCGCGCGACATCCGCGGTGGCTACAACCTGCTCAAGCAATACCGCCTGCTGGCCGAGGCAGCCCTACACCACCGTCAGTCGGCCCTGGTCTTGCAGATTGTTGACTACTTTCGCTACTACAGCTTGACTGCCTACAAGGCCGGCCTCTTTTTCCTTTCGGAAACCTTTGGCTTCGATCTGGGAAGGCTGGCCCAGTTGAGCTGTGCTCTGCAGTCGGAAACAACCGAAGCCATTGTGCAGGCCTTGTTACGCCTAGACCAAGACCCCGAAAGCGAGCAACAGGAGAATACCTTGCGCGGGATCCGCAAAACCCAGGTGCGGCTGGCGGCTTACTTTCTCAGCCGTGGGCGGGAGGATTTGGCCAAGTTGATCTACAGGGATATGCAGCACGAGCCCTCGGCGCGCCTGCAGAGCATCCGCCAAGAGCTGCTCTCTACGGCTGCGGAGTTTTGGGAGTTCACCGACCGGGGGGAGAACTTCTACTACCTCGAACCGGCCCTGCAACCCTATGCCGAGCAGTTTTTCGGCTGGTTTCAGGGCTTGACCTCTCTGGCAGATAAGCTGGAGAGCGCCTCTAGATCCCTGGAGCTTCCGTAAAAAAAGCCAGATCTCTTTACCGCAGGGTTTAGTTTAGTTTGGTCAGAGCCGCCCCTTGGTGTCGTTCCAGAAGGCTTGTCTCATGCGTCCTTTCGGCCAACCTAACCGTCTGGGCAGTTCTCCCAGCCGAGGATCCCTGCCGGCAACCAGCTCTTTTGTCCAGTTTCGCCGCGACCCGCACCTGTTGCCCTTTTGGGGCCTGAGCCTGTTGATCATGGGCCTGGCGGTGCCCCTGTTTGTGCTTTCGGGGGCGGATCCCAGTTTGGCTGGCTGCGACGAGAGCTTTTATGCCCAGATGGCCCGCGAGCTGCTGTGGGGGAGCAACTGGCTGGGGCCGACTTTTTTGGGGGAGCCTTTTTTCGAGAAACCGCCTCTGCTCACCTGGAGCGTGGCCCTCAGCTTTGCCCTCTACGGCATCAACGAATGGGCGGCTCGGCTGCCCGGGATCCTGGCCGCTTTGCTCTCCATTCCTCTGGTGGGCTGGATTGGGCGGGCTTTTTTGCCGACACGGGCGGCCCTGCTGGGCATGGCGGTTTTGCCCCTCTGCTACCTCTGGGTACAGCAGGGGCGGCTGGTGGGGCAAGATGTGCCCCTGACCTGCCTGGAGCTCTTGGGGATCCTGGGGCTGGTGAACGGCAGCCGCGGCCACCCAGTTTGGTTTTGGCTGGTGGGGGTGGCCTTTGGGCTGGGCCTTTTGATGAAGAGCGCCATGATCCTGCTGCCGGCAGCGGCTTTGATCCCTTACTGGGTGCAGCAGCGGCGCCACTGGCTGGGATCCGCCCCCTTTTGGCTGGGGATGTTGCTGGGCCTGGGGATCTTTGGCCTCTGGCTGGTGCCGGCCATGGGGATATACGGTTCCGAGGTGCTGGCCACCTTGGTGGGAAAGGTGTGGGATCTGGGGCAAGAACCCTTCCATGCCGATGCCACCGGCTGGTACTACTTTTGGCACATCCCGGCCCACGGCTTTCCTTGGACGGTTTTGGGGGTGGTGGGAGGAATTCTCTTGGTGCGGCAAAAGCCGGCATCCACTTTGTTGATCTGGTCTTTTCCCCTGCTGCTTTTGGTTCTATTGCAGCTTTATCCCACCAAAACCCCCTACTACACGGTGCAGCTCTATCCCTGGCTGGCTCTGCTGGCGGGGGTGGTCCTCGATCAAGCTCTGCCGTTTCCGCTCCGCACCGCCTCGACTGGGACAGCGGGACGAGGTTCTCGGCGAGACAGACCCCACCTGGCCCAGGTGCTCTCCTGGGGGTTAGCGGCGGTGGGGCTGCTGCTTTTGGGTTTGGGGGTAGCCGTCCGCCTGGGCGTAGACGGTCTGCAGCTCCTACAACCCCATGCCTGGCCTCTGGTGGTGATGGGGCTTTTGTACCTCTTGCTGCCAGGGATCTGGAGCTGGCGGCGGGTGCTGCACCATGCCGGGGAGCTCTGGCTGGGCACACTCCTAGCTGCCGGGATTCTCGCCATGGTCAGCATCCTCCTGCGGCCTGACTTCGGCAATTTCAGCCCTGCTTTTGCCCAGATGGACTGGAAACAGATGCTGGGATCTGCAGACACTGGTTTTCCCGTGGTGGATATTGGCCGCAGCGGCTTGCCGGATGTCTGTCAGGCGCAGGCCATCGCCTTTTATACGCCCAATCCGGGAAGATGGGTGGATGATCAGGCTCTGCAACAAGGGGAGCATGGAGACTACCTTTGGGTATCCCCTGTGCAGGCAGAACAGGTTGACATCGAAGACTTGGGACTGCAGCCTTTGGCCGAGGTGGAGGGCTGGCAACTGGTGCACCGCTCCCTCTCAGATGCGGCCAGCGGGGAGCCTTCCTGAGGCGTTTACGATCAAAACTCTAAACATTGCTCCTTGAGAACTTGGGAGGAGGTGACGGCGCATGGTGGAAGCCGAGGCATCGGGCCGGTCGTGGTTGTCTCCGCAGCGCACCTGGGCAATCCAGGGATTGGCTTGGCTGGCAGCGCTGCTGTTTGTGGCAGGGGTGATCCTGTTGGCGGGGGCTTCACCTCTCCAGGTGGCAGCCAGCATGTGGCAGGGGGCCTTTGGCAGCGAAGCTCAGTTTGGCCGGGTTTTGGCGACGCTGGCTCCTCTTGTCCTCTGCTGCTGTGGACTGGTGTTCACCTTTGTTGCCGGTCTCTACAACTTGGGCATCGAAGGGCAGATGGTGGTCGGGGCCATTGCGGCCACCTTTCTGGTGCGCCTGGAACCGCCACTGGCCATTACCTGGGCACTTTTGGCCGGGATCCTGGGCGGGGCGGGCTGGGGCCTGTTGGCCGGGATCCTGAATGTGTGGGGACGGGTCAACGAGATCTTCGCCGGTCTGGGGCTGAACTTTGTTGCCCAAGGCTGGGTCTTGTACCTGATCTTCGGCCCTTGGAAAAGGCCAGGGGTGGCTTCCATGAGCGGAACAGAATTGTTGGATCCCCGTTTCTGGTTGCCCACCTGGGGGCGGTCAGAGGCCAGTCCGGTGGCGTTGCTGCTGGCCCTGTTGGCTTTGGTCCTGACGCTGCTGGTGGTGCACAACACCCGTTTTGGCCTGCAGTTGCGGGCGGTGGGGAAAAACCCCGTAGCTGCCTTCCGGCTGGGGATCCCGGCTACCCAAAGGTTGCTCATGGCCTTTGCCTGCTGTGGAGGACTGGCAGGGCTGGCGGGCGCCTTGCAGGTGTTGGCTCTGTTCCATCGTCTCATCCCCAACATTTCCAGCAACTTGGGCTTTCTGGCCTTGCTGGTGGTGATGCTGGCCGGCTTTAACCCGCTGCTGATTTTGCCGATTGCCTTTTTCTTCAGCAGCCTCAACATCGGCAGCTTGCAACTGCCTCTCTCTTTGCAACTGGAGTCTTCGCTGGCCGGCATCATTCAGGGATCCCTGGTGTTGTTTGTCTTGTTGACCCAGGGGATCAGCCGCCGCTATTTCCTGACCAAAGGGAAGCAGAACCCTTAATTGCCCTTTCAGTACCGCTCGAAATGTGGCCGGTACCGGGGAAAGCTAGCTGGATCTGGCCAGCCGTGCAACAGTCTGCAACAAGCTCCTTTTTTTCAACGCACGCGAAAGCCGACCCGACCCCGTTCAACATCAAAGGCAACATCAGTGTTGAAAAACAGCGGCATGCCCAACAGTTGCACCCCCTGGTTGCCGCTCACAAAAATTCGATCTCGACTGGGCGTAATCGGAAAGCCAACTCGAATACGGTAGTCGAAAGCCCCCTCCAACACTGCTCGCCATTCCGCCCCAGGGGGGAGAGTCGAGGTGGAGAAGGGAGCTGCTCCCAACAGCCTGACGTTGAGGAAAATGTCGGAAGAGCCGCTGTCGAACTGGGTGGGGCTGAGGGCATTTTGGATGGAAGTATTGCTGATGCTGTAGGCCACTTGCAAAGCCTCATCCCGCCAGATGGGGGTGCCATCGGGAAAGCTCCCCACTTGGGGAAACTGCCGGAAATTAAAGCCGGCGGTGTTGTTGTCCGTCAGGCCAACCGTGAAAAGGCCCTGGGTGGAGTTGAAGCCGCCCGTTTGGATCATGTACCCGGAGCGAAAATTGCCCGGCAGACGGGTGAGCGGACTGAACAGCTCCGGATCGGGGCTGCGCTCATCGAGGGACGTGCCCAGGATCCCGGCAAAAGGCCGCCCCACCCCAAACAGGTTGTCTGAGCAATTGGCTACCAGCGCGTCCACACAGGCGATGCGGTCGATCAACTGAATCGTTACCGGCTCTCGACTGGGGATCCCGCCGATGCTGAAGGGGGCACGGGCCAATACGCCGACAAACTGGGTGCCATCGGCAAAGGTGACGGTAGAAGGGATCTCCGTCCGTTCTAGGCCGAAGCGACCTGCCGCCGCCGATACAATGCGCAGACCTGCCGAGCCGGTGTCCAAGAGCAACTCCGCGCCGGCCCCGGCCACCCCCACGTTCAAGCCGAGCAACTTAAAGCGGCTGTTGCCCAGCGTGCGCACCGGCATGGGAATCGACTCAGTTCCCGCTTGCGGCGGGAGAGGGATCAACACCGGGGCGACAGATTCCCCCTGGCCAGCACATCCAACACCGAGCAGCAGCAAAGCCAGCATCACCATCAGAGCCGGCAACATCCCCCCCGACCGTGGCTCATCCTTTGGGCTCGACCTCACTTGCATTGGATCATCCGCACAGCAACAGCTCCGCTTGCCAATCGACCACCTTTTGGAAGCGAAAAGCGCCCGCCAATGCCCCCCAAACCTGCCGGTGGGTGATGGGATCCATGCCTCGGTCATGGCTGCAAAACTCGCTCTCGCTCAGGTGCAAGGTGGTCTGCAAATAAGTAGTCTGGCCGTTGCGCACCACGCAACACCGGCACCCCGGCTCCGTCACGCCCACAAAGCCAGATCCCTCCCGTCGCACCTGCACATCGCACCCAGGCAAATAAGCCAGATCGGCGGCGCTCAGTTGGCGCAGTTGGTCTGCCCTCTCCCGGGCACAGCCTCGCCACCGCTGCGGCTCCAGCGGACGGTAGTTGCGAATCCGGATCCCGGCGCCCACCTGAGTCAATTCCACCACCGCCTGCCGATAGGGATCCTCCAAATGGCCGCTGTAAGCTTGCTCCACATAAAAGCCAATCCCACCCAACACTTGAGCCGGCAAGGGGCGATAGGCCACCCGGATGGAAGCAAAAAAGGGCGGATTCTCCCAAGCTTGCTCTTGGTTGCTGAAGTCTCCTGCCAGCCAACGCGCCATCTGTAGCAGTTCCGGGGAAGCGGTGCGATCAAACCCGACAGGCATAGGCAATCATCCAAAAGTTCTGTAAAGGCGTATACCGAAAATTGCCGGCATCGAGAAAAGCCTTCTCAGATTTTGCCCCAACCCCAGGCCCATCCAAGGATCTCAGCAAATGTTAAATTATGTCTCTTTTCTGAGAGTGTTCGCCCCGACACCGAAAATGGCTCCCTGCCAAGCGGCAAGGCCGCGATCGAGGCTGACACCTTTCTTTATATTGTAAAGCTAAGCAAAGTACCATGTTCTTTTGTAAAAAACTCCCGCTAAAAAGATGGAGAGCGTTGGCCGGGATCGCAGGTGGGAAGCAGCTTGGAAAGCAATCCAACTCTTTTTGCGCGAGGTGAAGGCAATTTACATTTTTTGATGCAACCGCTTCCTGCCTTCGCGGTAGAAAAAGACTGGAAACAAGGGGAGCCGACTTTTCCCCCTCTGCCCAGTTGCGGTTGGCGGCAGCGGCTGAGGGTTCTGATCCAAGTCCAATTCTTTGGATTGCAACCTGGAGTAGCTTTACCCTCGGCAGCAGCTTACCTTTGCTGGAGGATAGGGGCTTTGCTGGCTCATCTTGGTTCTCTTGGCTTTGACCCCGTCGGTGGGTCTGTAGGCCAAGCAGCGCCCTTCGGCACTGAGGACCCAAGCAGTGTCGCCCTTCCGACTGGCGTGTGTCCTCCGGTCGGCGGTAGGGAATGTGGATTCATAACCTCTTTTATTTTCGCTAGGGAGATTGAAAACCATGAACGATGTATTTGGCAAAGTGGTTGCCCAAGCTGACTCCAAAGGTGCTTTCCTGGGGGAGAACGAGTTTGCGGCTCTCCAGCAGGTGATTGCTGAGGGCAACAAGCGTTTGGATGCTGTGAACCGCCTCACCAGCAATGCTTCTAAGATCGTGACCGATGCCATCCGTCAATTGTTTGCCGAGGAGCCCAATTTGAACGCTCCCGGTGGCCCTGCCTACCCCAGCCGTAACGTGGCTGCCTGCATGCGGGATATGGACATCATCCTCCGCTACATCACCTACGCCGTGGCAGCCGGAGATGCCAGCGTGCTGAACGAGCGCTGCTTGAACGGCCTGCGGGAGACCTATCAAGCCTTGGGCACCCCCGGTAGCTCGGTGGCCAACGGCATCCAAAAGATGAAAAAAGCCGCGGTGGCGGTGGTGAACGACCCCAACGGGATCACCCGGGGCGATTGCAGCGCTCTGATTGCCGAAATCGAATCCTACTTCGATCGCGCCGCTGCGGCTGTCGTTTGATCCCTTTTGGGCCAGAGCTTCTGCTGTAGACGGATCCAGTTGTGAAGACCACTCTGGAATCCAAAGCAGCTTAGGTTGACAGGGGATCCCTGGAAAAGTGGCTTTTTTGCAGCGATTTTGCAGTTGAGACATTTTGCAGTTACGACTTTGAATCTTTTGCTTTGTTTTTGCATTGAGCTTAAGTAAAGGAGCGTTTTGAATCATGCAAACCCCAATTGTTGACGCCATTGCTACTGCCGATAGCCAAGGGCGCTACCTGAGCAACAGCGAATTGCAAGCCATCAATGGCCGTTTTCAGCGAGCTGCCGCCAGCATGGAAGCCGCCCGCGTCCTGAGCAGCCGTGCCGACGAGCTGGTGCGCGGTGCCACCGAAGCGGTTTACGCTAAGTTCCCCTACACCACCCAGCCGGGCGGGCAGTGCCACACCCAGGCCGGCAAAGACAAGTGCGCCCGCGATGTGCGCCACTACCTGCGCTACATCACCTACTGCTTGGTAGCCGGTGGCACCGGCCCTCTGGACGAGTATCAGTTGGCCGGGATCCGCGAGATCAACGCCGCTTTTGAACTCTCCCCCAGTTGGTTTATCGAAGCCCTGCGCTACATCAAAGCCAACCACGGCCTGACCGGGCAAGCGGCCACCGAAGCCAACACCTACATCGACTACGCCATCAACGCGCTCAGCTAGGCCCTTGGCTTGGGATCCCCCTTGACGCTGGCCAGAAGATAGCTGGCCGGTCGTGCAGGCGCCGGGGGACGAGGTTGTTGAGGGCAACGGTGGTCAGCCTGTTACGGAGTGGAGAGTTCCTTTTAACCGGGTGGGTTTAAGGGGCAGTCTCTCCAGCGAACGAGAGGGCACCGCTGTTGCTCTCATTCAGCTTAGGGCTTTGGCTTTTGTTGATCTCCAAACACAAGCTTTTTGTCAAGTCAATTTGCAATCTGTATTCATCCAGCTCAATCGGGGGAACTAGCATGAGTGCAATCACAGCGGCAAGCCAGATGGGCATCCGGGGTATTACGGAGACCACCCCATTGGAGTTGCGTCCCAATGCCAGCCAGGAGCAGCTCAATGCGGTGCTGCGCGCCATCTATCGTCAGGTGCTGGGCAACGATCATTTGTTTGGGGCGGACAGGAAGGAGCTGGCCAGTGCGGAATCCTTGCTGCGCCAGGGCAGCCTGACGGTGCGCGAGTTTGTGCGACTGATCGCCAAGTCCGAAGCCTATAAGAAGCGGTTTTTCTACCCCAACTCGCAAACCCGTGCCATCGAACTGAATTTCAAGCATCTGCTGGGTCGCGCTCCCACCAGTCCTAAAGATATCGCCCGCCACCTGGACATCTACCAATCGGGCGGCCACAGCGCCGAGATCGACTCCTACATCGACAGCCCGGAATACCTGGAAGCTTTTGGCGACAACATCGTCCCCTATCCGCGCGGGTTTGAATACCGCAAGGCCCATACCACCCGCGACTTCACCAACCTTTTTGCCCTCTACGGAGGCTACGCCAACAACGACCGCTCCCAGGGGCCCAGACCCCGCTTGATGATGCCTCTGGCCACCGGCTTTACCCCGGCCATTCGCCGCATCGGGGTGCGGGGCCTGCTGCCGCCCAGCCCCATTTCCAAGCACCTGGGGCCGCCAACGGGCCAGTCGGATCGCATGTTCTGTGTGGAAGTGACCCGACTGTTGAATCCGCCTTCAGCTCTGGCCACCTCCAGCCGGGTGCGCAAATCCAACCAGCAGATCTTCGTCTCCGCCGATCAACTGTCGGCGACGATGCAGCGGCTGCTCAAATCGGGCGCCAAGATCGTCAGCGTCCGCAGCGCTTGATCCCTTCTGCGTGTTTTCTTCGTTGTTGACTTCATGACCACTGCTGTTCCTTCGGATCCCAATCCGTCGGTGGATCTCACGCCGGCTGGTCAGGTCGCCAAGCTGCGCCACGGGGATCCGGGGGAACGCTACTATGCTGCTTGGTGGCTGGGGCGCATGCGCATCCCCGAAGGGATCCCGGCCCTGATCGAAGCTCTGGCGGATGAAACGGATCGCACAGCTCAAGGGGGATATCCGCTGCGGCGCAATGCTGCTCGCGCCCTGGGCAAACTGGGATCCCTTGCCGGGATCCCAGCACTAAAAGGGGCTTTGTTTTGCTCCGATGGCCAAGTGGTGGCAGCCGCCGCCCAAGCGCTGGTGGAGATCGCTCTGGCCAACAACCTCGATGGGGATCCTGAGGAAGTGGAAAAGCTGGGATCCGCTTTGCTGGAAGGGCTGCGCTTTGTGGAGCAAGGGCTGGAGACGGAAGCGCAAGCCGCCCTAGAGGCGATTATCGAGGCTCTTGGTCACCTGCAAGTGGCCGCTGCCCTGGAGCCAATCCGCCTTTACCTAGAGCACACGTCCATTCGTTTGCAATGCGCGGCAGCGCGGGCCTGCTATCGTCTGACTGGGGATCCGGCTTTTGCCCAGCGTCTGCTCTCGGTATTGGAGCACACCAACATCCACCTGCGGCGGGCTGCTCTCCTGGATTTGGGGGCCAGCGGCTATTTGCCGGCGGCACAGGCCATTGCAGCGGCGGCGGTGGAGTCCAACATCAAGCTGCTCGCCCTCAAGCAGTTGGTGGAGATGAACCTAAAACACCAAGAATCCCCCAGCGCCAAGCTGCAGCAGGTGCTGCGGCTGATCGACGAGCTGCTTTGAGCTGCAGGCTCTTGCAGGCTTTCTGTAGAGGTGTTCCCCAAGCGCTCCTCGCTGCTATGGCGAGTGCTCACAAAGCAACTAGAGCAGACGTTCGGTTGCTGCTGGTGCCGCCTGCCTATTCTTCGCAGACCTGCCGGTAGGTCAGGAAACCCCACCCGCCCATGCGGTGGGGTAGTCCATGTGCTCAGTAACCGCAAGTTGACACCAAAGGGATGATTTTGTCAAAGTGAATACAGAATAAAGTTAAGGCTTACCCTTTCAGCTTGTTTTTGTCTTTTCGGTCGCTTGGGTTGCGTGAAGGAGAGATCCCCTTTGGGCAGCCTTGAGGTGGCGGCTTTTTTAAGCTCTCTAGAGAAAGTAAAGATCGATCAACTGAACCAAGGGAGTTTTCCTATGCAACTGACCTATCGGGGTATTGCCCATGAGTTTGTTTCACCCTCTGCGGCGATTCAGAATCGGCAGGGCGTGCCGGCTCGGCATCGAGGTTTGGAGTGGAGCTGGCCAGCTCAATCCGTAGCCGTGGCGCTGCCTCAGTCTTTTGCCTTCATGTATCGAGGTGTGGCCCTCCAGTCTGAAACAAGGGTGACGGCGGCGAGCCCTGAGGTGAAAGGGATCCCGGCAGCAGTTGTCTCCCCTCAAGCCTCTTCTCGGAAACACTTTATGAGCTTGGTTGAGGAAACCCATCGGCGGAACCTGCTGCACCGGCTGCAGGAGCGCATCCGTTCTGCCCAAACCCGTGGGGATGAGCATTTGTTGCAGCAACTGGAGCAGGAACGGCAACTGTTGGCTTGAGGGCTGCCCTCTCTTATAAAAGGAGCCTGACGGAACCTGCAAATGCCGCATAATGGGGGACGGTTCCCAGGGATGTGGTGAGGGATCCCGGCAGCCGTTGGTTGTTGAGGCAGGGGTTAGGGCAGCGTGATAGAGGAGTCCGCCACGCAGGAGTCTTCCGCCCTGCCGTCCCGTTCTTTGCTCTCGGTGGCAGGGCTGGTGGCAGGGGCCACGCTGCTCAGCAAGGGCATGGGGTTTGTCCGGCAGGCTCTGATCGCGGCAGTCTACGGGTCAGGGCCGGAGTACAGCGCCTTTAGCATAGCCTACGTCCTGCCCGGCTTTTTGTTGATCTTGCTGGGTGGGATCAACGGCCCTTTCCACAGCGCCATCGTCAGCATTCTCAAAAAACAGCGGGATCCTGGCAGAGAGGATCCGACCGTCTGGCTGGAAGCGATTTCCACCCTAGTGGGCTGTTTGCTCTTGGCGGTGACCTTGGGCCTCTGGTGGGGAGCCGACTGGGTGGTGCGCCTGAATGCGCCAGGGGCCAGCCCCGAAGTCCACGCTTTGGCCGCTGCGCAACTGCGGATCATGGCCCCCCTGGCCTTGCTCTCGGGCTGGATTGGGATCGGCTTTGGGGCGCTGAATGCGGCCGAGCACTACCTCTTGCCCGCCCTCAGCCCCCTGATCTCCAGCTTGGCGGTGATCGGGATCCTGGTCACGTTGGGGTGGACAGGGATCCCGACGTTGCTAGCCTGGGGTGTGCTCATCGGCGCCATTGCCCAGTGGCTGGCGCAGGTGCCTCTGCAGATGCGGCTGGGGCTGGGGCGGCTGCGGCTGTGCTTTGAGTGGGGATCCCCGCAGGTGCGGGCGGTGGGCCTGCTGATGCTGCCGGCGGTGATCTCCTCCGGCATGATCCACATCAATGTCTACGTGGATCTCTTTTTTGCTTCTTTCGTGCCCGGGGATCGCACCATCGGCAACTTGGGCTATGCCCAGCTTTTGGTGCAAACCCCCCTGGGGATTCTCTCCAACATGGTGCTGGTGCCCCTGATGCCCCTCTACGCCCAGTTGGCGGGGGATGGATCCCGTTGGCCGGAGCTGCGCCAGCGCATCCGCCAAGGGCTGATGGTTACGGCCATCCTCACCCTGCCCCTTGCGATGGTGTTGGTGGCCCTGGCCGAACCTATCGTTCAAGTGGCCTACCAGCGCGGTCGCTTTGCGCCGGAGGTGACGCAGGAGGTGGCGGCCCTGCTGATGGCTTATGGGCTGGGGATGACCTGTTACCTGCTGCGGGATGTGTTGGTGCGCATCTTCTACGCCCTGGAGGACGGGGCTACACCTCTGCACATCAGCGGCCTGGCCATCGGCCTGAATGCCCTGCTGGACTTCCTGTTTTTGCCAACCTTTGGAGCACCGGGCATTGCCCTGGCTACGGCAGGCGTTAACCTGATGGCTCTGATTGGCCTGGGGATCCGCCTCCACCGGCGTCTGCCGGGGATCCCTTGGCGGGAGATGGGGCAGGCCCTGCTGCCCTTGCTGGGGATCACCACCTTGGCCGGGGCCCTCAGCCATTGGCTGTGGACGCAACTGCGCTCCCAGCAGATCCTGGGATCCCCTTTGATCACCGCCGCCCTCTGGGCCGGTCTGGCCGCCGGCATCGGTCTCAGCTTGTTTGCGGCGGGGGCCCTGTATTTGCGGATCCCGGAAGTGAACTGGCTGGCAGCCCGGATCCAGACGCGCTTGAGCAAGATTGCCAGCCGGCGATCTCCATCCAGACCCTAGGCAGGCCCGACTAGCTGATGGCTTCGAGGTAGTCTCGCACCCGGTTGCGCCGCTTCGGCTGCCGCAGTTTTTGCAGGGCTTTGGCCTCGATTTGCCGTACCCGCTCCCGCGACAGATCCAAGGCGCGACCAATTTCCGCCAGCGAGTAGGTGCGCCCATCTCCCAAGCCAAAGCGCATGCGGATCACATCCCGCTCGCGGCTGGTGAGATCCGCCAGCAACTGCTGCAGATCGCGATGCAGGGCCTCCCGCATCATCGTCTCTTCGGGGGAGATGTCGTCGGTTTCCAGCAGATCCCCCAGTTCGGTGTCTTTGTCTTTGCCCACCTTAGTTTCCAGAGAGACCGAGCGCGGCACCCGTACCAACAGCTCTCGTACTTGAGGCGGGGTCATCTCCAATTCGGAGGCGATATCTTCAATGGTGGGAGTGCGACCTTTTTCTTGGGAGAGCTTGCGCTGCGCCTTCTTGATCTTGTTCAGTTTCTCGGTGATGTGGACGGGCAGGCGGATGGTGCGGCTCTGGGTGGCGATAGCGCGGGTGATGCCCTGCCGGATCCACCAGTAGGCGTAGGTGCTGAAGCGATAACCCTTCTTGGGGTCGAACTTCTCCACCGCCCGCTCCAGGCCCAGCGTGCCCTCTTGGATCAAGTCCAGCAGTTCCAGGCCTCGATTTTGGTACTTCTTGGCCACCGACACCACCAGGCGCAGGTTGGCCTTGATCATGTGCTCTTTGGCACGATTGCCAGTCCGCTGGATCTGCTGCAGCTTTTCGGGGGTGAGGTTGGCCCACTCGGGGTATTGGTTGGCTTTGGCCACCCATTCGGCGGGAGTGGGATCCCGTCCCAGCTCCTTCTGCAGGCGCAGGCGTATGTCCAAGAGCTTCATGTAGTCTTGGACTTTTTGGGCCAGGGCCACCTCTTCATCGCGCCCCAAGAGGGGAACACGCCCGATCTCCTGCAGATAGAGGCGTACCAAGTCGGTGGAGCGACGAGTCGGCTCCTCTTCCAAAAACTCGCTTTCGGCCAGATCGACCTCTACCTCCTCCGGAGGATCGAGGAGATCGCCATCCAACAAAACATCGTTGAGTTCAGGTTCGTAGTTAGACATGTAGGGTGTTGCTGAAACAGCGATAGAGGCAGGCCGTCAAGTGGGCTGAGCAAGCAGTGGTGATGGCTGTAGAGCCGGTTGGGCTTAAGTATTCCCCAGTACCGAGGGCTTCGCGCTATCATCATCCAAACGGATGAAACACTGCCCTCAGCCCGACTTCATGCCCATACTTCACAGAGAAAAGCTGAAGTGGTGGAGGGGTCACCCAATGGGCGGAGCGTGAGCCCCTTATCATAACTTAATTATAGTTGCATTTCTCGGCTTAAACGCATGAGATCCAGCGTAGAGCTCCCCCAGCTCAATTGCCACCGCTACTGCCGAAAAGCGCACTGCCCTCGGGACAGTCTCTGCCGGCGAAGCCGGCAACCCATCCATCCTCAAGGTCTAGAGGGTCTAAACTTGAGAAGCAATGTTTTAAGTCATCTGTTAAGTGATCGGATGAGCCGTTCCCGTTCACATATTCTATTCGGCTTGCTGGCGGAGAAGCTCCCCGAAAAGTTAGATTTACCGAACCTACTGACTCCTGGCAGGATGGGCGCTGCTCAGATGCTTGGGATCGCCTTTGCGATGCCAGACGCCACGCTGACCGGGGAAAGAGTTTCAATCTTGGCGCTGACGGTGCTGCTGGCCATCGGCTTATTCTTTTTTCTGCGAGCCTCTGGCAAAGACCGCGTTGAAGCTCGTCTCTATTTTAGCAGTCGCAGCCTGGAGGAAATGGGATCCCTTCTCCGAAAGCACCTGGAAGAGCGGGCCTATTGCTTGCAGTCTGCCGATGCGGAGGGGATCGCCACCTTTGCGGGGCAGGCGCGGGCCAGCACCGGGTTGGCCGTTTTTTTGACGGGGCTGGCGGGGGCGGGGCTGGCCTGTCTGGCTTTGGTGCTGCAGGTGCTGGAGCCGGACTGGGGAGCCTGGCCCTGGACACTGCTGTTGGTCTCTCCTTGGGCGGGCTGGTACTACTGGCGGCGCAGCCACCGCCCGGAGCAGATCCGCCTGAGGTTGCAAGCGGCGGACTCGCCCCCCGGATCCCTGCTGTGGGTGGAGGGGCACCGGGATGAGCTGGAGGTGCTGGCCATTACCTTGGGGCTGCAAGAACGGGATCTGGAGCGGGGATAGACCTAGAGCTCCTTGGGAAAGGGGGGAGCCGGGAGCAAGGACAGTTGATCCCCTTGGGCGGGAGCGACGATCCCATCGGTCTCAGAGTCTTGTTCAGCCTGTTTTTTCTTGGCGGAGAGGCGGCTTTTCCCTTGGTTGCGCAGGCCCAGGCCGATGCGGCTGTGTTGTTCCACCAGGGCCAGCACCTGTTGGGCCCGCTCGATCACCGGCTGGGGCAGGCCGGCCATGCGCCCCACCTCGATGCCGTAGGAGCGGTCGGCTCCCCCCGGCTGCACCTGGTGCAAAAAGATGATGCGATCCCGGAGCTCTTTGACCACCACCTGGAAGTTGGCCACGTTGGGCAGCAGCGTCTCCAGTTGGTTGAGCTCGTGGTAGTGGGTGGCAAAGATCGTGCGGGCGCGCACCTGGGTGGCCAGGTACTCCGCTACCGCCCAGGCAATAGAGAGGCCGTCAAAGGTGGCGGTGCCGCGGCCAATCTCGTCCAAGAGCACCAGGGAGCGCTCGCCGGCGTGGTTGAGGATGTTGGCCGTCTCGTTCATCTCCACCATGAAGGTGGACTGTCCCGTGGCCAGGTCATCCACGGCGCCGATGCGGGTAAACACGCGGTCGCACAGGCCCAGCTCCGCCCGCCGCGCCGGGACAAAGCTGCCCATCTGGGCCAGGATCTGGATCAGCCCAATCTGGCGCAAGTAGGTGGACTTGCCGGACATGTTGGGGCCGGTGAGGACGATGAGATCCGGGCCGTGGGGGGATCCCAGGCGCACCGAGTTGGGGACAAACAGGCCCTGGGGCAAAGATTTCTCCACCACCGGGTGGCGACCCTCTTCGATGATTAAACGGCGATCTGCAGTGATCACCGGGCGGGTGTAGCCCTGCTGCACGGCCACCTCGGCTAGGCCAAACAGAGCATCGACGGCGGCCAGGGTCTGGGCCACCTGGCGGATGGCGGCAGCTTGGGATCCCGCCTCTTGGCGCAACTGCACAAACAGCTCGTACTCCCGCTGGTTGATGTCGGTTTGGGCGGTGAGGATGCGGGCTTCTTTTTCTTTGAGCTCGGGGGTGATGAAGCGCTCTTCGTTGGTGAGCGTCTGCTTGCGGATGTACTCCTTGGGCACCTGCTGCGCCTTGGCGCGGCTGATGCTGAGGTAGTAGCCAAAGGCCTTGTTGAAGCCCACTTTGAGGGTGGGGATGCCGGTGCGCTCGCGCTCGGTTTTCTCCAACTGGGCAATCCATTGGCGGTCTTGCTCCACCTGCTGCCGCAGCCTGTCCAGCTCAGCATCCACCCCAGGCCGGATCAGCCCCCCTTCGGTGAGAATGGGCGGGGGCGAGGGCAAGAGGGTGTGCTCGATGCGCCGGCCCAGGTCAACCAGAGCGGGATCCACCTGCTGTAGGCTCTGCAGGAGGGGAGTTTGGGCTTCGGCCACCAGCTCGGCCAGTTGGGGCAGTTTGCCCAGGGAGGATCCCAGGGCCACCAGCTCGCGCGGGTTGGCAGTGCCGGAGGCGACGCGGTTGGCCAGCCGCTCCAGGTCGTAGAGAGAGTCCAGCAGGGATCCCAGGCGGGTGCGCAGGGAGGGGTTTTCCAAGAGCTCCTGGATGGTGTCCTGGCGAAGGCGGATTTGCTCTCGATCCCGCAAAGGCTGCAGCAGCCAGCGGCGCAGGGTGCGCCCGCCCATGGCGGTGCGGCTGTGATCCAAGACCCAGAGCAGGGATCCGACAAAGGCCCCCTCGCGGATGGTCTGGGTCAGCTCCAGGTTGCGGCGGGTTTGGGCGTCCAATATTAGGTAGTCGGTGAGCTGGTAGGTGCGGGGCGGGCGCAGGAGCGGATGGCCCCCTTGGGGAGAGGGCTGCACCAGATTCTTTTGCGTCTCTTCCAGATAGTGGAGCAATCCCCCTGCCGCCCGAATGGCCAGCGGCAGCCCCTCGCAGCCCAAGCCCTCCAGGGAGCGCAGGCCATAGGTCTGCAGTAGGTTGTCCCGCGCCACCGCTAGCTCAAAGGGCTCCGCCGGGCGCAGGGTATAGGCGTACTGGCCGGGTAGGCCCAGGGGGGCTTGGGGATCCCCAGGCCGCATCAGGCCCAGGCCCAGCCCCTCTTCGGTGGGCAGCAGGATCTCCGCCGGCTGCAGCCGGGCCAGCTCCTGTTCTAGCTGCTCTTGCCCCTCACTCTGGCAGACCCAGAACTCGCCGGTGGAAATGTCGGCATAGGCCAGGCCCCAGGCGGTTTGCTTGGAGCCTCGCAGGCGGACAATGGCCGCCAGGTAGTTGTTTTGCCGCGCCTGCAGCAGCTCCTCCTCGATGACC
The DNA here is from genome assembly GCF_047462375.1 of Synechococcus sp. H55.8. Classification (NCBI taxonomy): domain Bacteria; kingdom Bacillati; phylum Cyanobacteriota; class Cyanophyceae; order Synechococcales; family Synechococcaceae; genus Synechococcus; species Synechococcus sp. H55.8. Next base: position 20,092 of record NZ_JANSJC010000005.1, read on the forward strand.
GTGCCGGGGGTGATCACCCGCGTCACTTCCCGCCGCACCAAGCCTTTGGCTTGATCCGCCGGCTCCATCTGGTCGCAGACGGCCAGGGCATACCCTTTGGCCACCAACTGGGCGGCATAGCGGTCAAAGGCGTGGTAAGGGATCCCGCACATGGGCACCCGCCCGATGGCCCCCGCCTCTCGCCCGGTGAGCACCAGCTCCAGCTCCCGCGACACCAGTTGCGCGTCCTGGAAAAACATCTCGTAGAAATCCCCCAGGCGGTAGAGCAGGATGGCGTGGGGGTATTGCCGCTTTAGCTCTACGTAGTGCTGCATCATGGGGGTGAGCAGGGCGGGATCCACCTGCAGGGCATCCCAGGTGGGCTCAGGGGCAGCGGAAGAAGTCATAGCGCCAATACTTCAAGACGGCTCTGTCCAACCCAAGCTAGCCGGCTTCGGCCATTTTATTGGGGATCTTCCCCCCTCTCCTTGGGCAGCTCAGTGAAGGCAGACTTTGGTTTCGGGGAACAAGCCGGCCTAGGCGGCTGGGAGTGCCGATCCATCTCCCCTTGGCTCAAAGGGGGTCGAAGACTTATTAAAACTAACTTGCAATAGCCAAGAAAGCCTGTTATTCTGACAGCTACGTTTTTATTGAATCTAAGTCTCAACAAGCTAAGAAGCTCGGCAGGTTAGGGCTGCGCCGGGGTGGGTCTGGGTGCGCTGGCGAGCCGGCTGGGGCTGTCTTGTCTTGGGGATCTCCCCCTCTTAAAAGTCCAGAGGTTTGCGATGTTGGCCAAGCAAGAGCGTCTGTCATCAGGAGTTGACCCGGAGACCCGCTGGGGGCAGGCCAGGCGGATCCGCTCGCCGGTCGGCTTGATGGTTTTGCTACTGGGTGTCATCCTCTTGCTGCTTTGGATCTCAATTGCCTTGGGATCCGTTCCCATAACTTTTTCGGAGCTGTGGCAGGCCCTGTGGGGGCAAGGGGATCCGATCCGGCAGACCATTGTCTGGCAGTTGCGGCTGCCGCGGGCGCTTTTGGCCCAGTTGCTAGGGGCAGCCTTGGGGATGGCGGGGGCCCTGTTGCAGGGGATGTTGGGCAATGGGCTGGCGGATCCCTACCTGCTGGGCATCTCGGCGGGGGCGGGCCTGGCGGCCGTAGCGCTGCTCACCTGGGGGGAGTGGACGGCTTGGGTGCCCTTGGCAGCTTGGGTGGGCGGCGTGCTGACCACGGTGTTGGTGTATGGGCTGGCGCGCACCCGCTCCGGGCTGGCGGTGGAACGGCTGATCCTGGCGGGAGTGGCTGTCAGCGCCCTCTTTGGGGCGATCAGCTCTGCTTTGTTGCTCCTGGCCGATGAGCGGGTCCAGGTGGCCCTGACGTGGTTGATCGGCAGCCTGAGCGGGCGGGGTTGGCCGGAGGTGCGGGTGGCCGGGGTGTATATCCTGGTCGGGCTGGGGCTGGGCTGGGCGCAGGCGCGGGCTTTGAACCTGCTGGGCCTAGGAGAAGAGATGGCGGTGAGCTTGGGGATCCCGTTGGTGCGGACGCGGGTGACCATCGGCTTGGTGGCGGCTTTGTTGGCGGCGGCAGTCGTCAGCGTGGGGGGGTTGATCGGCTTTGTGGGGTTGGTGGTGCCCCACATGGTGCGCCAGGGGGTGGGATCGGATCACCGCTGGCTGTTGCCCCTTTCTGCCTTGGCGGGGGCGGCTCTGTTAAGCGGCGCCGATCTCCTCGCCCGGCTGGGGGCTGTAGAGCTGCCGGTGGGGATCGTCACGGCGTTGATGGGGGCGCCGTTTTTCGGCTGGCTGCTGCGGCAGCAGGAGGCGGGGCAATGAGGGCGGGCCGGCCGATTTTGCAGGCCGAGGCGCTGAGCGGGGGCTATGGCTCGCATCAGGTGATCCGGCAGGTGAGCTTCAGCCTGCAGGCGGGGGACTGGCTGAGCATTGTCGGCCCCAATGGCTCAGGCAAATCGACCCTGCTGCGGCTACTCAGCCGAGTGTTGGTTCCGCAGGCGGGGCGCGTACTTTTGGACGGTCGGGATCTGCACACCCAGCTCAGCCCGCAACAGGTGGCGCGGCAGTTGGCCCTTTTGCCCCAGCAGCCGCGGATCCCGACAGGGCTGACGGTGCGGCAATTGGTGAGCTTGGGGCGTTCTCCTCACCAGCCCTGGTGGGCGTGGCAGTTGCCGCGGGCAGATCAGCAGCGGGTGGAATGGGCGCTGGAGCAGACGGGACTGGGATCCCTGGCCCTGCGGCGGGTGGAAACGCTCTCCGGCGGCGAGCGGCAACGGGCCTTTCTGGCGCTAGCCCTGGTGCAGGAGCCGCAGGTGCTGCTGTTGGACGAGCCCACCACGTTTTTGGATCTGCGCCACCAACTGGAGCTGCTGGAGCTGTTGCGACGGCTGCAGCAGGAGCAGGGGCTGACGGTGGTTAGCGTGCTGCACGATCTAAACCTGGCCATTCGCTACAGCCGGCGGGTGGCTCTGCTGGGATCCGGACAGTTGCAGGCCCTGGGATCCCCGCAGGCGGCCTTGACTGCTGAGAGGGTGCGGCAGGTGTTTGGCCTAGAGGTGGAGTGGATCCCAACGCCGGTGGGGCTCCAGCTTTGCCCCTTGCGCAGCGCAGACCCGGCAAGGCCCCTCTGGCTGGGAGGAAAGGGTGTTGAGGCGAAGGTTTGACTTGTTTCTGGTGGTTTTTGGGAGAGTGAGAAGTTATGCGAGTAACCGGCTGTGGCTGGAAGGCAGTGAGTTTGGGGCTGTGTCTGGGGCTGAGTTGGGGATCCCTGGCCCAGGCGCAACCCGCGGCTCGGATTCCTGAGACTCCTTTGCTGGCCCAGGCCACCCCTCGGGGGGCCACCACCATCCAAGAGCAGATTCGCGAGCTAGAAGCCCAGATCGAAGCTGCCCGTCGGCGGGGGGATCAGGCGGAAGTGGAGCGGCTGCAAGCGGATCTGCAGGTGTTGCAGCAGGGCACCCCTGTCTTCAACCTGCAGCAGGTTACAGTCACCGGCACCCGCACTGAGCGCACCCTGGCCGACTCGCCGGCCAGCATCACCGTCATCGACCGGGAGCGCCTGCGGCGGGAGCTCATCCAGAACATCCAGGATCTGGTGCGCTACGAGCCGGGGGTGAGCGTGCGGCGAAATGTCCGCTATGGACTGCAAGACTTCAACATCCGCGGCCTTGACGCCAACCGGGTGCTGATCCAAGTGGACGGGATCCGGCAGCCGGAGCAGTTTTCCTTTGGCCCCTTCAACATCGGGCGGGACACCTTTGAGCTGGAGACCCTGAAGACGGTGGAGATCATCCGCGGCCCTGCTTCCACCCTCTACGGCAGCGATGCCCTGGGGGGCGTGGTAACCTACACTACTCTAGATCCAGTGGATCTGCTGGGGGAACGGGACAGCCATGTGGGCCTCTCCAGCCAGTACGACAGCAAAAACCAAGGCTTTGTCAACACCCTCAGCTTGGCGGGCCGCCAGGGGAACCTGGAAGCCCTGCTCATCTACACCCGCCGCGACGCCAGGGAGCCGGATATCAAGGCGGATCCCAGTTTCAAAGATCGGCAAACGGTGGAGGGGGACAACGTTTTGGCCAAGCTGGTTTACCGCTTCAGCCCCTTGGAAAGCCTCACCTTGACCGGCGAGTACTTCAACAGCCGCACCACCACCACGTTCTCGCGGCGCAACCTGGATCCCGCCGTCAGCTTATTTAGGGAAACCATCGACACCGAGCGCAGCCGCCTCAGTTTGGAGTATCGCTACGCCAACCCAGAGAATCCCGCTTTTGAGCTGGCCACTGTCCAGATCTACTACCAGCCCGCCCGCACCCGCGAGCCCAGTGTAGAGGAGCGCACCCTCACGGTGCAAGGCCGACCCGTACCGGTGCGGCGGGATACCTTCAACGAGCTGGTCAGCAACATTTTGGGAGCCAGCCTGCAGGCCCAAAGCCGCTTCCAAGCCGGGGATCTCTCCCACCGCCTGGTGTATGGGATGGAGATCTCCACCACCCGCAACGAGCGACCTCGCAACCGTTTTCAGACCAATCTGCAAACTGGAGCAGTAACCCAAAACATTCCCCCAGATACCTTTCCCACCAAAGATTTTCCCGACTCGGACACCGTGCGCTTTGGGCTGTATGTGCAGGATGAGATCGACTTTGGCGGCGGCAACTTGACTCTGATCCCCGGCATCCGCTACGACACCTACAACCTCACCCCCAGCCCCGATGAAGCTTTCTTGAAAAGCGGGTCAGAAGCGGCCAGCCTCTTTGCCGATGCCGTCTCCCCCAAGCTGGGCCTAGTGTGGAGGATTAACCCCAACCTCACCTTTACGGCCCAGTACAACACCGGCTTTCGCGCTCCCCAATACAACGAGATCAACAGCGGCTTTACCAACCTGGTCAGCCCGGTTTTCCGCTATCGCACCCTCTCCAACCCCAACTTGCGCCCGGAAACCAGCCAGGGCTTTGAAGTGGGTTTGCGAGGGATCTACCCGCAGGCCAGCTTCAGCTTGGCGGCCTACTACAACACCTACAACGACTTTATCGAGGCATTCCGGGAGGTGGGATCCGAGCCCTCACCCCCCGGCCCCCCCGGCAGCCCGCCGCCCCCGCCGGTCATCCTGTTCCAGAGCCAAAACATCAGCCGCGCCCGTATCTACGGCGTAGAGGCGACAGGACAATATTTCTTTAGCCCCGACCTAACCGGTTGGAGCCTAAACGGCAGCTTTGCCTGGGCGGTGGGGGACAATCTTACAGAAAACAAGCCCCTGCTTTCAATCGAGCCGCTGACGGCGGTGCTGGGGCTGCACTACGACGATCCCAGCCAGGTGTGGGGGGCGAGGTTGGTGGCCACGCTGGTGGCGGATCCGCGGGATCCGCAGCGGGAGGTGGTGCGACCCAACCCCAACGCTCCCCCGCAGATTCCCTTTGTGCCCAGCGGCTATACGGTGGTGGATCTGCTGGGCTACTACAACCTAGACGACAACTGGCAGCTCAATTTCGGGGTGTTCAACCTCTTCGACGAGCGGTATTTTCTCTACTCCGAAACCCGCACCCTCTTTGTTGGCCCTGAAGTGGAGCGGCGGGCCCAGCCGGGGCGCCATGTGGCCCTCAGCTTCTCCAGCCGCTTCTAGGACTCCCCGCCAGACGTGCCCATCGAGATAGCCCCGAGCCATGCTCGCCAAACCCCCCACTCGCACCGACCGGGGATCCGCTTCTTTGCAGAGGGGCTCCCACCCTCGGCTTTTGTGGCGCCTGCAGATGGGGTATTGGCAGCAGGCAGGCATGGCCTACGGGGTGGGTCTGGCCTGGCTGGAGCTGGGCCTGTGGGGGGTGGCGCGGGGCCAGAGCTCTGAGGGGCTGCGCTGGATTGGCTGGGGCGAGAAGCTGCTCAGGGCGGCCCTGCTGGCGGGCTATTGCTCCCTTGCTCTCTCGGTTGCCTGCACCTCGCTGGAGGATCTCCCTGAATTGCCTGGGCAAAGTCGGGAGCTCCGCCCGCTGCGCTGGGAGACTTTGCTCTCGCTGCTTTTGCATCTGTTGGGGCTGCTGGGGTGGGGATCCCGACCTCTGAGAGAACCCGAAGTGCGGATCCCGGTCACGCTGTGGCTGGAGGATCCCCCGCCGGCCCCGCTTGAGGCGGCTGCAGAATCAGCTCTGCCTGACCCAGCGGAGGAGCCGACCCAGCCGGCCTCGGAATCCCCCCCTGCGGCTGCCCCACTCCCGCCCGATCCTGCACCCCAGCAGATTCAAGCTTCTTCACTGACAACCTTGCCAACGCCGCCCCCCACGCCTGTTCCCACGGCGAAGCTGGGGCCGACCCCTACACCCACGCCGATGGCCGCCCCAACCCCTCCGCCGCCCTCCCCAACACCGACGGTCACCCCCTCACCGCAGCAGCCCCCTCCAACTCCGGTGGCTACCCCCACGGCCGCACCTGTGGCCAACAGGCCGCCCTCTGGGGCTGCTACGAGCGCTCCCATTCCCCGCTTCACCCCCCTCATCCAAGGGATCCGTTCGGGTGGCGGGGGCACTGCCGGGAGCAAGGGATCCGAATCCAGCGCTCCTGGGAGGGGTGTCGTTGCTGGCCTCGGTGGATCCCAGGCGCAGGGGTCTGCGCCGACAGCAGGAGAAGGGGCTGGGGAGGCTTCCACTCCTACCTCCTCGCCTGCAGCAGTGGCTGCCAATCCGGACATCCTGGCCCGCCCCATTCCGGGTCGCAACCCGCCGCCACAGTACCCTCCCCAAGCCCGCCGCCTCGGCCAGCAAGGCCAAGTGCTGTTGCGGGCCAGGGTGGATGCCCAAGGGCAGGTGCAGCAGGTGGAAATTGTCTCTTCTAGCGGCTTCCCAGCCCTGGACAGGGCCGCACAAGAGGCGGTGCAAAGGTGGCAGTTTAGCCCCGCCTTGAGAAACAACACCCCGATTGAGTCGTGGGTGACGGTGCCGATTCAATTTACCCTCAATTGACTGTTTTGGAGATTGTCCATGCCGTCTTCTCTTTCTCGCCGTCAACTTTTTGTCCTTGGCCTGGCCAGCCTGGGGGTCTGGGGGATGGGTCGCCAGGCCCAAAGCCAGATCCCGCCAGCTCCGGTTCGGCGAGTGGCCAGCCTCACCTCCTTGACCGCCGATATTCTCTATCGCCTGGCCCCGGACAAACTGGTGGGGATCCCGGCCGGACGTTTGCTGGAGGCGGATCCCCGCTTTCAGGGCATAACTCGGCTGGGGCTGGGCAACCAACCTAACCTGGAGCCAATCGTGGCCCTGCAACCGGACTGGGTGGTGGGGGCCAGTGGCTTGCACACGGCTCTGGCAGAACGATTGCAGGCATTGGGGATCCCCACCTATCTCACGCAGGTGGACAGTTGGGCTGCCCTGGAAGCAACCATCGCCACTCTGGCTGCGGCTGTGGGAGTGGATCCGGATCCCTTGCTGCGGGAGTACGGATCGCTTTTGCCCCAGGAGCTGCCCCCGGTTCGCCCCAAAACCCTGCTTTTGGTCGGCACCCAGCCGATTCTTGCTCCCAACCGGCAAAGCTGGGCCGGGGATCTGCTGGAGCGCTTTGGCGCCGACAACCTAACGGCTGCCCTGCAAAGCCAAGGGCAATTTCGCGGCTATGTCACCCTTGCGGCAGAGCGCATCCTGGAAGCCAACCCCGAGGTTTTGTTGGTGGTCAACCCGGAGGCGGCGGATCCCTTGGCGTTTTTCCGGGCCCGCCCCTTTTGGAACCAGTTGAAAGCCGTTCAAACCCAGAGGGTCTATGGATTTGACTACTACGGCTTGGTCAACCCCGGCAACCTAGAGAAAATTAGAGCGGCCTGCGAGCAGTTGGCCCGCGTTTTTTTGGAGGGCTGACCCAAGGGAACGCGGGAGATGGCCTTTTTGCTTGAAAAATTAAAAAATTATTGTTGAAATACCTTTCTAGTCCAAGCTGTAGCGGGTGAGGCGCTGCACCTGATCGGAGCTGAGGCCCAGCTCTTGGGCAATCTGGGCAGCCACCCGATTCGGATCCAGCTCCGGAAATTCAAATTCCAGCTTGCGCAAATGGGGATTGGTGGTCGTCACCTCCACCTTAGTGTAGCCACGGGAGCGGCGGATCTCCGCTTGGATGGAGAGAATATCCAGGGTTAGGATGGCTTGCTGCTGGCTGCGAATGGCCAAAGGCTGCGCCTGCGGGCGGGGACGGCTCAGCACTTGGCCGGTCACCCATTCTCCACCCACCCCAAACAGGATCCCGGCCAGGGGCAAGACCAGCCAGAAGTCGGCCCCCAAGCTGGGCCAGAGCGCTCCGCGCCGCTTACGCGACTGAAGAAGCTTGAAGAGGTTCGCCATGCCTTGAGGGATCCGGGAAACAGCTTTTCTCCGCCATCCTAGCCTGGCAGAGTGGGATCGGTGGGTAGCAAGCGGGACATGCGCATTTTGTTGGTGGAAGACGACCCGGAGCAGTTGGAGCCTTTGCAGGCTGCTTTGGCCAAGTGCGGCCATGTGGTGGACTGCGCCAGCGAAGGGGAGACGGCCGCTTGGCTGATGGAGGAGAAAGCCTACGATCTCCTCATCTTGGATTGGATGCTGCCAGGATCCAGTGGGATCCAACTCTGTCGACAGTACCGCCGCTTGGGGGGATGCGCACCGGTGCTGATGTTAACCGCCAAGGATGCCACATCGGACATCGTGCAGGGGTTGGATGCGGGGGCAGACGACTACCTGGTCAAGCCGGTGGATCTCCTAGAGCTGCTGGCGCGGGTGCGGGCGTTGGGGCGCCGTTCCCCCCAATGGCAAGGCGACAGCCTCAGCCTCGGATCCTTGCAGTTGCATCTGGCCAGCCTCATCCTGGAGCGGCAGGGGCGGCAAGTGCAGCTTTCGGGCAAAGAGTTTCAGTTGATGGAATACCTGATGCGCCATCCCAACCAGGTGCTCAGTCGCGGCCAGATCGAACAGGCGGTGTGGGAGTGGGGCTGTGAGCCGGAAAGCAATGCCGTGGCGGCGCTGGTGCGGCGGTTGCGGTTACGGTTAAAGGAGGTGGAGGCCCAGGATTGGCTGGAGTCGGTGTATGGCCAGGGGTACCGGCTGCGCATCCCCTCCCCGGCAGCAGACCCATAGAAGCAGTTCCTTAGGGGTGGCATGGAGGCCAAAAGAGCCGGGCCAAAGCATTCTCTCCCGCGGCTGGGCTGGGACTGGGCTTCTCTGAGGCCAACTCTTCAGCAGCACCTGAGCCGGAAGGCCGCGACAGAAGAGGCAGGGCTGTTTCAGCACAGCCGCCGTCGCTTGGCCCGCAGCTTTGCCGGGGTGATGGGCGGGATCCTGGTGGTGTTTGCCGCCCTCTTTTACCGCTTGGAAGTGGAGAACCGGTTGCAGGCTTTTGACGAGGAGCTGCAGGGTCAAGCCCGGATTATGGCAGCCGCCATCAAGTACGAGCTGCGCCAGGGGCAGTGGCGGCTGGTCTTGAACGAAGTGCCTTTCTTGGGGAGCAAAACCCAGCCCCTCGAGCATCACCTGGCCTACGTGCGCTGGTTCGATGCCGCCGAGCCCGGTGGGGCAGAGCCGCTGGGATCCCTGCGCCAATACACGGGATCCCCCCCTCCGCTGGAGCTGTTGGCTGGCTCTCCCCACCACCTGTCCTTGGGGTTTGAGACGGTGGCGGAGGAAGGGGGCAGGCTGCTGCGCCAGCTCACCCTGCCGGTGCAACAGGAGGAGCAGATCCTGGGCTACTTGCAACTGGCGGTGCCCCTGGAGCCGCTGCAACTGAGCTTGGGCCGGCTGCGCTGGGGGCTGGGGATCGGGATCCCGCTGACGCTGGGGTTGATCGGCGGGGCCGGCTGGATCTTGGGGGGGCTGGCCATGCAGCCGATTCGCCGCTCCTACGAGCAGTTGCAGCGCTTTACCGCCGATGCTGCCCACGAGTTGCGCGCCCCCCTGGCCGCCCTGATGAGCAATGCCCAGATGGCTCTGCTTGCCCCGGAAGAAGCACAACCCCGTTTGGAAAAAGTGGTGAGCAGCGCCCGCCGCCTCAGTGGGTTAATCGATACGTTGCTGCAGTTGGCCCGCCAGCAGGGATCCCTGCCTTGGGAGGATCTGCCCCTGGTGGATTTGCGGGAGCTGGTGCAGGAGCTGGGCGAACAATACCGGCCCCAAGCGGAGTCCCTGGGGCTTCGCTGGCAATGCGACCTGCCGGGGCCTGCTGGGAAATGGCGGGTGCGCGGGGAAGCGGCTCTGCTGCGGCAGGCGGTTGAAAACCTGCTGCGCAATGCCCTGCAGTACACCCCCGCCGGCGGCACGGTGCAACTGAGCCTGGAAAGCCGGCACCATTGCGTTTGCATCCACGTGAGGGACACGGGCCTCGGCATCCCGCCTGAGCACTTGCCCCACCTGTTCGAGCGGTTTTACCGGGTGGACACGGCCCGCGCCCGCCATACAGGGGGATTTGGGCTGGGCCTGGCCTTGGCCCACCAGATCGTCACCGCCCATCGGGGATCCCTGCGGGTGGCCAGCCAAGTGGGAGAGGGGTCGGTGTTTACAGTGGAGCTGCCCTTGTCATCTTCACGTCATTTTCTTTCGCCATCCTCAGGATAGGCCGCAAGGGAAAGCCCACTGAGCCAACCCCAAACCGGCTTGTCCTGTCGATTGGAGTTTGTAACCATGACGATTCGTGCTTCCTTCACCGGTGCCCTCGGCTGTTCCCTGCCGATTTTGCTGCTCCTCACTCCCCTGGTGCTGGGATCCCCGGCGCAAGCCCAGCGGGGCCGCCGCCCGGCTCTTGGAACCGCAGCCCCCGTGCCAATGCAGCCGAGTTGGCAGAGCCCGCGGGAGCTGGAGCGGGCCAGCCACGACCTGGCCAAAGCCCAGCGGCACCTGGCGGAAGCCAGCTTCTTCGCCCAGCGGGGATCCTCTCCGGAAGCCGCCCGTCTCCTGGAGCTGAGCCGCCAGAGCTTGGCCGAGGCCCAGAACGCTCTGCAAAGGGGGAATGTCTTCGCCGTCCGCGAGCAGGCCAAAGCGGCGGAAAACTTGGCCAAAGCCGCCAAGGCGCTCTACGAAGCGGAGTTGGGCTTTGGGATCCGTCCTGGCCGTTCCTTCTTTGAGGCCCCCTTGCGCGCCCAAGAGTCCCTCAGCCGGCTGCAGGCGGAGATGGCCTTCGCCAACATCACCGCCGGCCCTGTGGCCGAGCTGCAGCAGCAAGCCCAGCAGTTGTTGAGCAGGGTCAATACCGATCCGGGCAGCTACACCTTCGCCGACTACAGCCGCAGCAAGGCTGCCCACCACTCGGCCCGCGCTGCGTTGCATCTGTTGGCGGCAGAGCGCCTGAGCGGTTTGGGATCCCTGGGCAGCCTCTAAGCGCCCCCTGGTTGAGGCAGCCCGCTCTCTTCTCCTAACCCTGCAGCAGTTGCGTTAGAGTAAAGGCCCCCGCCGCGGGGGCCGTTCTTGTTCCCAGAAATCCAGAGTCAATAGCCCACCCTCGTCGAGTGTACCTGCGTTTTCTGCACCTGTGGCACTTCCGCAACTACCGGGATCAGGGGATCCCCTTCGAGGCGCCCAAGACCATCCTGGTGGGGGAGAACGCCCAGGGCAAGACCAACCTTTTGGAGGCAGTGGAGCTCTTGGCCACCTTGCGCTCGCGGCGGGCCAGCCGGGATCGGGAGCTGGTGCAGCAGGGGGAAGAGAAGGCGCGGATTGCCGCCACCGTGGAACGGCTGGGGGTGGCCCACGAGCTGGCAATGGAGCTGCGCAGCCAGGGGGGGCGATCCCTGAGGGTTAACGGCCAGGTGCTACGGCGACAATCTGACTTTTTGGGGCAGGTGAGTGCCGTGGTGTTCTCCAGCCTGGATCTGGAGCTGGTGCGAGGGGGGCCAGAGGCGCGGCGCCATTGGCTAGACGGGGTGTTAATCCAACTGGAGCCTGTTTATGCCGACTTGGTGGAGCAGTATCGCCAGATCCTCAAGCAGCGCAATGCCCTCTTGAAGCAGGATCCCAAGGATTCCATCCCGCCGACGCAAGGAGCCGCCAGCAACAAAGCTTCTCAGATGGCCTTCTGGGACGCACAACTGGCCACCAGCGGCAGTCGTATCGTGCGCCGTCGCGCCCGGCTGTTGCAGCGGCTAGAACCCCTGGCCGCCCGCTGGCACCAAACCATCAGCGGCGGACGGGAGACCCTCAGCCTCACCTATCGCCCCCAGGTGCCCCTGCCGGATCCCCAGGCCGATCCCGCGGCGGTTCAGGCCCAATTCTTGGCAGAGATCCGCGCCAAGGCTGCTGCCGAACAGGCTTTGGGCACTTCCCTGGTCGGCCCCCACCGGGACGAGGTGGAGCTGAGCCTCGACGGACGGCTGGCTCGTGCCTACGGATCCCAGGGGCAGCAGCGCACCTTGGTCTTGGCCCTCAAACTGGCGGAGCTGGAGCTGATTGAGCAGGTGAAGGGGGATCCGCCCTTGCTGCTGTTGGACGACGTGCTGGCGGAGCTGGATCTGCACCGCCAAAACCAGCTCTTAGGGGCCATTCAAGAGCGGGTGCAAACTTTGGTTACCACCACCCACCTAGGATCCTTTGACACCGCTTGGCTTAAGGGAGCGCAAATCCTTCACGTGCACCAGGGGCAGATCTCTCCCTCCCCCGCCTCACTCCCCTTGGCTTAAAGCAAGCCAATCCCCCAGCATACTCCCCTCTCCCTCTGGGAGAGGGGCCGGGGGTGAGGGCTGACTCCCTCTGGGAGAGGGGCCGGGGGTGAGGGTGCCTCTGGGAGAGGGGCCGAGGGTGGTCGTGTGAGCGGCGCGGAGCGCTTGGGCTCAGAGCCGCCCGCGATCCAGGCTGCGATACTGAATCGCCTCGGCGAGGTGGGTGGGGGCGATGGCCTCGGCGCCCTCCAGGTCGGCGATGGTGCGGGCCACCTTGAGAATGCGGTCGCTCCCCCGCGCAGAGAGGCCCAACTTTTGGATGGCGCTCTCCAAGAGTTTGCGACAGGGATCCGAGAGGGTACACCACTGCCGCAGATGGCGAGATTGCATCTGGGCGTTGCAGTGGATCCCGGGTTCGTCCTGGAAGCGCTGCCGTTGGCGTTGCCGCGCCCGTTCCACCCGCTGCCGCACCGCTTGGGAGGATTCGCCACCCTGCGCGCGGACAATTTCTTCCGGCTTGAGGCGGTTGACCCGCACCTGCAAGTCGATGCGATCCAACAGCGGCCCGGAGAGCTTGGACCAGTAGCGCTCCCGCTGCTGCGGCGTACAGGTGCAGGGCTGGACGGGATCCCCGTAGAAGCCGCAGGGGCAGGGGTTGGTGGAGGCCACCAGGGTGGTTTGGGCGGGAAACTCTAAAGAAACGCGGGCGCGGGAGATGGTGACTTTGCCATCTTCCAAAGGCTGGCGCAGCACCTCCAGCACCTCGCGGCGAAACTCGGTCAGCTCGTCCAAGTACAGAATGCCGCGGTGGGCCAGCGAGATCTCACCGGGTTTGGGGTAGGGGCCACCACCCACCAGCGCCACGGAAGAAGCCGAATGGTGGGGAGCCCGAAAGGGCCGCTGGGCGATCAGGGCGGTCTGTCCGCCCAGGTGGAGATTTTGCCGCAACAGGCCGGCTGCCGAGTAGATGCGGGTAATTTCTAACATTTCTTCCCACTGCAGCCGGGGTAAAATGCCGGGCAGACGCCGCGCCAGCATGGTTTTGCCCGCTCCCGGACTGCCCACCAGCAACAGGTTGTGCCCGCCGGCCGCCGCGATCTCCAAGGCCCGTCGGGCGTGTTCTTGTCCCTTCACGTCGGCCAAATCCAGCAGGGGTTCCGCCTCAGTTGGCAGCATCTGCTCCGGCTGGATCCGCACCGGCTCGACCCCTTCCGGGTTTTGCAGCCAGCTCACCACCGCCGCCAAAGAGGGCAGCCCATACACCTGGATCCCTTGCACCAACGCTCCTTCCGGGCCGTTTTCCCGGGGCACCACCAGGCGGCGGATCCCCATCTCGGCGGCGCTGGCGGCGATGGGCAAAACTCCTGCCACGGGACGCAGGGTGCCATCCAGGGCCAATTCCCCCAGCATCAGGGTGTTGGCCAGCGCTTCTCCCTCAACCACTCCTGCGGCTGCCAGAATGCCGATGGCGATGGGCAGATCGAAGCTGGGGCCTTCTTTGCGCAGATCGGCGGGGGCCAAGTTAACAATGATCCGCCGCTGCGGCAGGGCAAAGCCGGAGTTCTTGATGGCCGCCCGCACCCGCTCTTTGGCCTCTTGAACGGCCGTGTCGGGCAGCCCCACCAGGGTGATCTGGGGCAGCCCACCGCCAACGTCCACCTCCACCGTAACCCGCACGGCCTTGAGTCCCAGCAGAGCAGCGGAGGTCACTTGGGCAAACAAGAAGATCGCCTCCACGAGCATCTCAACTCATCCTGGCAGAAGTTTTGGCGGCACGCCCCCCGCCCGCCCAATCCAGCGCTTTCCCCCAGCTGCATTCCCGAAAGGAGAACGTCACAATCAACGTTGAGAACGCCCATCGAGCCGCTCCCCCATCTCGTCCTCGTCATCGGGCTGCGTGAGATTGCGTGTGGATTCCTCTCCTGCAATGGGATCCCTTCCTGATCCAGAACTGTTTTATATGCTGAGCTCCGATGGGCGATTGGGGGCGTTGGGGGGTGACTGGGAAGCCTGCCTGGGCTACACGCCTGCCGAGTTAGGGAAGCTACCGACCCCTCTGGTGGAAAGGCGCTTGGGCTGGTCAAGCAGTTCGCGTCAGCGGGACGGAGTCCTCTCTGTTGATCGGAAGCGCCCGCCCTGTGCTCCACAGCCCCCCTCGCCGAACAGCGACGGCGATAAGGTTGGATCCTCAACTCTCCTCTCTGCCCAGCAGCGCTATTTGGTCACCCCAGTTGAGAACCAACAGCGCCTTCTCTGGAAACCCCCAGCCGCCAGCAGATCTATTACCAGCAGATCTATTGGTAGAGCTATACAGCCTGTGGAGCCAGCCGCGTTTACGTGTTTGAGTCGGGTAAGCTGATGCAGGTGATGAACAATTTGCTCTCCAATGCCGCTAAATTTTCCCTGTTGGGAGAAACCGTCCGCATCTGGGCCGAGCTGGTTCCAGAAGGAATCCGGGCCTGTGTGCAGGATCGCGGGCCGGGGATCCCGGAGGCGTTTCGGACCTGCATTTTCCAAAAGTTCGCCCAAGCTGATGCTTCCGATACGCGGCAGAAGGGGGAGACGGGCTTGGGTCTGGGCATCAGCAAAGCGATTGTGGAGCGATCTGGCGGCAGCATGGACTTTGTGTCTACACCGGATCAGCCGGGTACTACCTTACCATTCGCGCCTTGGTGGGAGCAAAAAGCAGGCGCGCCCTTCTGGGCCAACTGAGGGAGAACCCTTATCTCTAGGAGGCTGATCCCGGTGGTCTTTCCTGCTTCTGAACCTTCCTTGGGTCTTTCTTCGGGCTCCCCTGAGTTCGACAATCTTGACGATCTTGGGGAACAGGTGCAGCGGTTTGCCCGGCGCTACCGGGGGCAGGTGGCGCAACTCAGCCCGCCAGAGCTGGCGGCGGCACTTCAGGAGTTGGCCAAGCTGACGCAAAGGATGCAAGGGATCCTGTCTGAGGCCAAAACCACGGCTGGCGCGGCAGAGGCAGCTTGGCAGAGGCTGGAGCAGGTCATCTTTTTCCAAAACCAGCTGTTGTTTTTCCCTCTGGAGCTGCAATCTCTACCTGCCGTTCCTGCCACTGGCCCGGCGGAAGGTGCTCCCCACAACCCAGAGGGTCAACGCCCAGGCGAGCCCGAGCTGCAGCCCTTTCGCCAATTCTTGTGTCGCCTCCGCCATCAGCAGGGCCACCAACAGCCCGAGCCTCTGGAGCGCCTGCTCCACCAACAGTACCTGACAGGACGGTTGGCTTGGCGGCAGTTGTGGCAGGTGACCCTGAACCCGCCTACGGCGCTCCCAGATCACACCCTCGTTCGGCTCCAGAGCTTAGAGACCCACAGCAGCGCCGAAATCCGTTGGGATGCCTATCAGCGACTGGGTCAGTACCTAGAGGCCCATGCGGAGCTGGGGGGATTTATCCTCAGCACCCTGATCCGCGACCACCTGTGGGAGGCCCAATGGCGGGGCTATGACTGTGTTGCCGAGCTGTACCTGGCTCGCCACGGCCTGACTCAAACCTTTTTGGAGAACCTACTGGAAGGGATCCGCGATCGGTTTGACCTGTTCCAGCGCTACTACCGGCTCAAAAGCCGAACAATGGGGCGTTCCATCCGCATCTGCGATTTGCATGCCCCCTGGGAGGATCCCGTCCCCCTCTTGACTGCTGCCGAGGCCACCTCTCTGGTCTGGGCTGCTTTGCAGGACTTTTGCCCCGAGTGTGCGGCCCAGGCCAAACCCTGGCTACTCGAAGTCGGCTCTGAAGCAGACCAGCCCGAGTCCTCGCCCAGACCGGGAGAAACGGGATTCCTGTTGCAGACCCTTGCGGCCATCAGCCGGCGGCTCCGGCCTGAGGATCCCCAAGTTTGGCTGGATCTGGAGGAGATGCAGGGGAGGGGCTACGCACCGTCGGCGCAAATGTGGGGCGTGCAGGTTCACACCGCCCTTTTGCAGCAGATATTCCTGGATCACCTGGTCGCCTCGGCAATGGGATCCCCTCGCTCTGCTCCTTACGATCCAGAGGGGCAGCGTGCCGGCAGCCTGAAGTTGGCCCAGGCCGTGTTGATAGGCCATCTGGAGGCGCAGTTGCAGGCGGTGTTTTACCAGAGCTTGATCGGTCGGCTGGAGCTGCTCCTGTATCGGTCGGGGATCCCGGAAAACGGTGCAACCTTTCCCCTCTGGGTGAGCGAGGAGTGGCTGAAACTGTGTCAAGAGCTGTGCGGAGATGCGGTGGAATTGTTGCCGGAACACCAGTTCCGCTGGGTGGGGATGCCGGAGCTGTTTCTCCGCCCCTTCAGCGCCTATCAAGCCAGCCTTGCCAGCTTGGTGGCCATGGCCTGCCACCGTCGCTATCGTAGTTCTCCGCGCAACTTTCTGCCCCACTACCTCCACTGGCTGGCCAGCCCGCCCGGATCCCTGACTCTGGAAGAGACCACCCAAAGGCTACAGGCGGATCTGAGCGATCCGGAGGGGGTGTTACAGGCGCTGGAGGAACTGGAGCATTGGATCGAAACGCTCGAAAAGCTGCTGGAAGAGGATCCAGATCACTAGGTTCTGAATAAACTACCCCACCGCGTAGGCGGATGGGGTTTAAGGACTCCGTCCCGCTGTCGCGGACAGAGAGCAAGCAAGCCCCGGCCCCCCCGTATACAGGGGGAAAGAGGGGGTACAGTGCGGGGCTCCTGCGGCTTCTAGCTGACAGATTCTCCAAGCCATCCACGCTCACCGCTTGCCCAAGCCCAGCGCCTTTTCCACCTGTTTGGCCGCGTAGGCCATGGCAAAGCAGCAGATGAAGTAGATCACGCCGATCACAAACAGCACCTCCCGCTGAGTGCCCAGCCAATTGGGGTTGGTGAACACGACCCGACCTGCCTGCAGCAGGTCGATCAGGCCGATGATGAACACCAGGGAAGTGTCTTTAAAAAGGGTGAGGAACTCGTTCACCAGAGCTGGAACGGCTGCCCGCAACGCCTGGGGCAAAATCACCAAAGCCGTCACTTGAAACGGGTTCAAGCCCAGCGCCCGTGCTGCTTCTAGCTGTCCCAGGGGGATCGACTGCAGGCCGCCCCGCACATCCTCGGCCACATACACGGCTGTGAACAAGATAAAGGCCACCTCCGCCCGGATGATCAAGTTGACGCTGATGCCCCCCAAAAAGAAGGGCACCAACAGCCAGGCGGCAAACAGAATGGTGGTCAGAGGTAACCCCCGCACCAGCTCGATCACCAGTGTGCAGAAGATTCGGATTACCGGCAGCGCCCGATTGGCCCGACCCAGCGCCAGCAGCACTCCAATGGGGAAACCAATGATCATGGCGGCTGCTGCCAAGATCAGGGTCAGCAGCAGTCCCGACAGTTGCTCAGAGCGCACCGCCGGCCAGTTGGGGCCCAGCTCGCCCAGCAGCAGCTCCAGGCAGAGGGGCAAGATCAAGGCCCAAACCCAGATGGAGGGCAGCCGCCAGGCTTCTCGACCGCGGCTGAGGGCAACAGCGGCAAAGGTCACTCCAGAGCAAGCGGCCAGCCACCCCTGCGATTGGGTTCCCAAAGGCAGGAAAGCAGCCAAGCCCATGGCGGCTCCCAAGAGGATGAGGTAGTGCAGCAGCACACCGCCCCAAGCTCCTCCGGCTACCCCTAAGGTGGCCAGCACAACCCCCAACACAGCCCACACCCGCCACAGTTGGTCGCTGGGGTAGGTGCCGGTGGTCAAGATCTTGAGGTTGGCCGGGATCACCTCCCAGCGGGCTTGGGTAAAAGCCCAGTTCCAGAACAGGGAAAGGGCCCAAGCCAACACCCAGGCGGAGGCCAAGGTGAGCAGGGTGCTTAGCCAGGAGTCGAACAGGTTGCGGCGTATCCACCCCAGAGGACTGGGTTGGTCCGCGGGGGGTTCGCCAGGCGAGAGAGTGCTGGACATGGGCTAGCGCTCCACCAACTTGACGCGGGCATTGAGCCAGTTCATGCCGTAGGAAACCAGCAGATTGATTCCCAAATAGGCAGCCATGAGGATGGCGAACATCTCCACCGAGCGTCCCGACTGGTTGATGATGGTGCTGCTGATGTTGAACAGGTCAGAAAAACCGACGGCGATGGCCAAGCTGGAGTTCTTGATCAGGGTAAGATACTGAGTGTTCAAGGAAGGGATCATGATCCGCAGCGCCTGCGGCACGATCACCAGGCGAAAGGTTTCCAGCTCTGACAGGCCGATGGCTCGGGCCGCCTCCCACTGCCCCCGCGGCACCGCCAAAAAGGATCCCCGCACCACTTCGGCGATGTAGCAGCCGGTGTAGGTGACCAGGCCCAGCATCATGGCGGTAAACTCTGCCGAAAGCTGGATCCCACCCCGGAAGTTAAAGCGCTCCAGCACCGGCACATCCAGCCGCAGCGGTGGTTCGGGGAAGAGCACCCAGCAGGCCACCGCCAGCAGCGCCACCCCCCCGGCCACCCACAGGTTTCGCTGCCGGGATCCCAGCTCGGGCCGGCGGGCCAGCAGCAACCTGTGGATCCCCCACCCGGCCCCGATCAAGATGGCCAGCGTGGGAACCAGCCAGCCACTGGGATCCAAGCCGGGCAGCTTGACTCCCCGTTGGTTGATGAACACCAGCCCGCCGAGAGAGAGGCTGTTGCGCACCCCTGGCAGGGTGAGGATCACCCCCTGGTACCAGAAGATCACGATCAACAGCACCGGCACGTTGCGAAAGATCTCGGTGACCACTGCGGCCAACTGGCGGGCCAGCCAGTTGCTGGAGAGGCGGGCCATCCCCAAAACAAAGCCCATCGCCGTCGCCAAGACAATGCTGACGGCGGACAGCCAGAGGGTGTTCAGGGCTCCCACCAGCAGGGCCTTCAGGTAGCTCTCGGAAGGGTCGTAGGGGATCAGCCCCTCGGTGATGCCGAAGTTGGCGGAGTTGCCCAAAAAGCGAAACCCCAAGCTGATGCCCAGGCGGCGCAAGCTGGCGAGGAGATTCTGGGTGAGGATCCCAAACACCAGCAACACAGCCACGACAAAGGCCGCCTGCAGCAGGATCTTCAGGATGCGCTCATCCCGCCACCAAGGGGGGCGCAGGTGGGGCTGGTCAGATAGAGCGGTCATGAGGCGCGAGCGAAAGTCCAAGATAGAGGGCCAGGGATCCCTGACCAAGCGGGATCCCTGGGGCGACGGCTCCCGGATTTCTGGACAACCGCTTAGCGGAAAGGCGGCGCGTACTGGATCCCACCCTGAGTGTAAGGTCGGTTCAAGCCCCGAGCCACCCCTAAGGGCGTCAAGTGCCGGTCAAAGATCTCGCCGTAGTTGCCCACCGCCTTGATGACCTTGACCACCCAATCCGGCTGCAGGCCCAGCAGCTCTCCCAGGTTGCCCTCCTGGCCCAAGAAGCGGCGAATGTCGGGATCCTCCGATTTGAGGAACTCTTCCACATTGGCGCTGGTGATCCCTTTTTCTTCCGCGTAGAAGAGGGCGTAGACCGTCCAGTTCACAATATCAGAGAAGCTCTCGTCGCCGTGAGGAACCAGAGGCCCCAACGGCTCTTTGGAGATCACCTCCGGCAAGATCACATGGTCGTCGGGAGCAGCCAAACTGGCGCGGCGGGAGATCAGAGCGCTTTGGTCGCTGGTGATGGCGTCGCAGCGGCCTTCTTCGTAAGCGTTAAAAGAGGAATCATCGCCGTCGAAGGTCACCGGTGTGAAGGCGATGCCGCGGGCCCGGAACGTATCCGCCAGGTTCAGCTCGGTGGTGGTGCCGGCAATCACACAGATGGTGGCCCCGTTCAGATCCTCCAGCTTCTGTACACCCAGACTTTTCCGCACCAAAAACCCTTGGCCGTCGTAGTAGGTGGTGGGGCCAAAAGTTACCGCCCACTCCCGATCCCGCGTCAGCGTCCAGGTGGTGTTGCGGCTGATGATATCCACTTCTCCTGCCTGAATGGCCGATTGGCGATTGGCCGCCGTCAGGTAAACGAATTGGATCTTGTCGGGATCCCCGAACAGAGCAGCCGCTACGGCGCGGCAGATGTCGATGTCGAAGCCGACATACTTGCCTTGGTCATCCAGGTTGCCAAATCCGGGCAGTTGGTTGTTTACGCCACAGATTAGCTCGCCCCGCGCCTTGATGCGGTTGGTGAGCGGCCCCAGTTGTGCCCAAGCGGGGAGCGACTGCAGGCCCACCGACAGAACCAATGCCCCGGCCAAGGGGGCCAATCCGTTCAAATGCTTCATCCAGCTCATAGAATGACCTCAATGTCAATCCTTCGTAATCTTCAGTAGTCCGTATCCACGTGGATCTACCTGGTGGATCTACTTGTTCGCCAGGCCAATGGCGTCGCACTCCTGCCACACCCCATAGAATGGTTCGCCAGAGGCGTCAATGATTTTCTCAAAGCCTTACATGTCAGGGCGTAGAGAAATGTTATGTAGGCTACGGTTATAGCTCAGCCGGTTCTGCCATGGTACCCATGCTTGCTTTGATGAAATAAAAGGGATTTATCCGCCCATGAAAGGATCCCCGCGCATGATGTCTTCACCCTCCCTGCCAACCTCAGCCGGCACCGACATCATCCAATGTGAAGATGTTCACAAATGGTACGGCGAGTTCCACGTCCTCAAGGGCATTACCACCCGCATCCGCCGCGGCGAGGTGGTGGTGGTCTGTGGGCCTTCAGGTTCGGGCAAATCGACGTTTATTCGCACCCTGAACCGCTTAGAAGAACACCAGAGAGGACGCATTGTGGTAGATGGCATTGAGTTGACCAGTGACCTGCGCAACATCGACGCCATTCGCCGCGAAGTGGGCATGGTTTTCCAGCAGTTCAACCTGTTTCCCCATCTCACGGTCTTGCAGAATGTAACCCTCGGCCCGATTCATGTGAAGAAAATGAAAAAGGCCGAGGCAGTTGAACGGGCCATGGAGCTGCTCAGGCGGGTGGGAATCGCTGAGCAAGCGGAAAAGTATCCTGGTCAACTTTCGGGGGGGCAGCAGCAGCGGGTGGCCATTGCCCGCGCCTTGGCCATGAATCCGGCGGTGATGCTTTTTGATGAGCCGACCTCGGCGTTGGATCCGGAGATGATCAAAGAGGTGCTGGACGTGATGCGGGAGCTGGCCCGCTCGGGCATGACCATGGTGTGTGTAACCCACGAAATGGGCTTTGCCCGCGAGGTGGCGGATCGAATTATTTTCTTCGACCGCGGCAAGATCGTGGAAGAAAACACCCCCCAGGAGTTTTTCAGCAACCCCAAGGAAGAGCGTTCCCGCCTTTTTTTGTCGCAGATCCTTTCCCACTAAGGGGCTACGCTTAGAGAGGCGCAAGCCGTGCCAGAAAGGCTCCCTCCGGCTCTTGGTAGAGAATTTGTCCCTGCCAGCCGTGGGCGTGGGCATAGCGCAGCAGGGTCTCCGGATCCACAAACAGCCAGGGAAAGGGATCCCCGCGCTGCCCGTTGTACTCGGCCACAAAGTTCACCACCTTGGCTTTTGCCTCGCCCGCCGCTTTCAAGTCCTTCCCCTTCTCCCAATCCTCGGCTTCAGAATCGGCTGAACTTTCTACCTGCGGCAGATCCGCCGAGCCGCCATCTTCCCTGAGGTCGCTTAGATCGGTGGAATCCACAAGCAACTGGCCGGTGGGCTGAACCCAGTGGCGGGCCAAGGTTAAAAAACGCTCCAATCCCGCCAGGGATCCCACCAGGCCGACGCCGTTCATCAGCAGCAGCAGCGTATCGAAGGGCTCCTCCGGCCCCTCCCAGGAGAACAGGTCGGCGGCAATGGGGCAGCGCACCCCCCGTTCGGCCATGATCTGCAGAGCCACCGGAGAGCGATCCAGGGCGGCCACGGCCAACCCCTCCTCCTGCAGCAGCAGGCTGTGGCGGCCTGTGCCAGCGCCAATGTCCAGCACCCGACCGCGACACAGATCCAAAGCCAGGGCCTCCACTTCCGGCAGCTCCTGGGTGAAGAACACCTCCGGCGAGACCACCTGGGGCTCCTCTGCTAGTGGGATCCCCTCGGCGCTGTAGGCGTGCAAGCGCAGGGATCCCCTGGCCTGGCCCCGGTGCCAGTCCCACAGGGCTTGCTCGAGCGGATCCTGAGGCAAAGGGTTTTCGACAACCTCTATCATGGGAAGGGAAAGCCAGCGTCTTGCCCCGATGTCGCATTGCTTGACGCCGCCGCTATCGTCCTTTTGCGATCGCTGCAGGGGTTTGGGCCCCATCTCTGCAGGCTAACCGGGAGACTGAGCCACAGCGTACACCCAGAAGAGCCTCGGCAACCCCCTCTGTTCCTGTCTCCATTGTGGAGCACCTGGAGCGCCAATACCGCAACAGCCCTTCCTACCGGCCCGATCCTTCAGGTATGCTTCAAGAAAGCTCTTGAAGATCCTTGAAGAGGGGGGTTCCAGGAGCTTCCTGAAGGTGTGAGCGATACCCCTGCTGCCCGGATTCTGCTGTTGTTCTCTTCTTTGGGGCCCATGGTTGCCAAGTCTCCGCCACCCATCGTCTACATTGCTCTGGGGCTCCTGCTCCTCTGGGGCGGTCATCGCGCTTGGCGGGCGGGCTACCTTCGCTGGCCGCCAGGGATCTCGCTGCCAGGGTTGGGCAGTAGGGCCCAGGATCTGCTCTTAACCAGCGGCGAGCGCACCCTCTTTGCCGATAGCAGCCCCGCCGCCGTGGCTGCCGCAGAGCTCATCCGCCAGGGCAATTTCAGGGCGGCGATCCCGCTCTTGGAGATGGGGCTGCAGAACAACCGCAACGACCCGGAAGCGCGCATTTTTTTGAACAACGCCCGCGCCCAGCAGCAGGGCAACCCCTTGAGCTTAGCCGTGGTGGTGCCCATCTCCAGCAACCCCAACCGCGCCAAAGAGACGCTGCGGGGCGTGGCCCAGGCCCAAGAGGAGCTTTTCCAACAGGGGGGCCTTGGGGGGCGGCTGCTGCGGGTGGTGATTGCCGACGACGGGGATAACCCGGAGCGAGCGGCGGCAGTGGCCAAAGCGCTGGTGGGCCAGCCTGAGATTTTGGGGGTGATCGGCCACAACGCCAGCGATGCTACCCTGGCGGCGGCTGAGATCTATCAGTCTGCCGGCCTGGCCATGATCTCCTCCACCTCCACCAGCACCCGCATCAGCCTGCTGGGGAACGCCATCTTTCGCACCGTCCCCTCCGACCAGATTGCTGGCACGCAACTGGCCCGCTATGTCCTTAACAAGCTGCGCCTGCAGAGGGTGGCCATCTTCTACAACCCCAACAGCGCCTACAGCACCAGCCTGCGCGACGCCTTTGCCTCCACCCTGACCAGCGAAGGGGGGATTGTGCTGGCCACCTTCGACCTAACAGCCGCCGATTTCAACCCCCAGGCCAGCCTCCAGAGTGCACTGGAGCAGGGATCCCAGGCGGCTTTCTTGGCACCCACGGCTTCCGTAGCCGAACAAGCGCTGGCCGTTGCCCGCCAGAACGCCCTCCTCGGCCAACCCCTTGCCCTGGTGGGGGGGGATGTGCTCTTCAGCCTCACCACCCTCAAGGAAGGGGGAGCAGCGGTGGAGGGCATGGTGGTGGCGGTGCCCTGGCATCCCGATCTTCTCCGCAGCCGCGGCTTTGCCCAGAAGGCAGCCCAGATGTGGGGAGGGCAGGTGAGTTGGCGCACCGCCCTGGCCTACGACGCCACCCGTGTTCTTCTCCAGGCTATTCGGCAGGGATCCCCCAGCCGCAGCGGCATTCTCACTGCCCTCGGCGACTCCAACTTCCGCTTGCCAGACGGCGCTTCCGGGGAGGTGCGCTTTTTGCCCTCCGGCGACCGCGATGCCCCCAACGTGCTGGTGCGCATTGAACGGGGCAACCGCTCCGGCACGGGCTACGACTTTGTGCCTCTCCCCTAGGGATCCCGGCAAGCGCTACAGTGGGGGATGCTCTCAACTCTCTCCATCTCCTCAGCTCGGACGGATCCCATGCCCAGCCGGATCACCGCGTGTTTCCAGGCGCTGCGCAGCCGCGGCGAAGCCGCCCTCATCCCCTACCTCACCGCCGGGGATCCCGACCTGGAAACCACCTTTGAAGCCCTGCAAGTTTTGGATCAACACGGCGCCGATCTCATCGAGTTGGGGGTGCCCTACTCGGATCCCCTGGCCGATGGGCCGGTGATCCAAGCAGCAGCTGCCCGCGCCCTCAGGCGGGGTGTTACCTTGGGTGCCATATTGCAGGGCTTGAGGTGCCTCTCCCTGCAGGCTCCCCTCATCCTCTTCACCTACTACAACCCTATCCACCAGCTCGGCCTCCCCACCTTTGTACAGCAACTGCGCCGGGCCGGCTGTGCTGGCTTAGTCGTCCCCGACCTGCCCCTGGAAGAGGCCGGATCCCTGCGGGAAGCAACGCAGGCAGAGGGGATCGACCTCATTTTACTGGTGGCCCCCACCAGCCCCGCGGAGCGGATGCGCCGTATTGCCCAACAGTCCAGCGGCTTTATCTACCTGGTCAGCACCACCGGCGTCACCGGCGAACGGGCCACCCTGGAGCAGCGGATCCCGGCCTTGCTGCAGCAGTTGCGCCAATACACCTCCCTGCCGATCGGGGTGGGCTTCGGCATCTCCACCCCCGACCAGGCCAGCCAGATCGCCCGTTGGGGAGCCGATGCCGCCATCGTGGGCAGTGCCTTCGTGCAACGGCTGGCCAAAGCCCCCACCCCCGCCCAAGGGCTACAGCAAATCGCCCACTTCTGCCGGGATCTCAAGGCTGCCCTGCAGGGGATAAGCACCCCACAACATTGACAGCCGATGGCTTTGCCGCTAGCTCAAAACAAGGGAAACGAATGTTTACCTTACGACTGAAACAAATGTTTACATCTCGTCAGCCTCCTCGCCGACCCATTGCCCGCCCGCGGCCCCATCAGAGACAGGAGATCGGCGGCTGAGCAGGCAGCTCGGCGTTGGTTTATTTGTAAATCTTTACAAAACACTCATCCCTCCCGCGCTATAAAATTGACCTGGATGCTCGGCTGTCTGAAGGTCGCAGAAGTTCTTGACCTATCTCAAAATCTGGGGCTTCGGTGGGGGTAATCTGCTCCACAGGATCCCCGGTTTTTGGGGAAACGGGATCCCACAAGAGAGCTTGGGATTCGGCTTTTGAGAGGTTCAGCCAGTCGCTCATCGCTTTTTGGAAAGACCAGAAGGAGATCCATCATGCAAGACGCCTTTACCCGGGTGATCGCTCAGGCAGATGCACGCGGCGCCTTTTTAAGTGATCAAGACTTCGACCGTCTGGCGGCTTTGGTGGCAGAGGGCAACAAGCGCCTGGATGCGGTCAACCGCATGACCAGCAACGCCGCCCAAATCGTAACCAACGCAGCTCGGTCTTTGTTTGCCCAGGAGCCGGATCTGATCGCTCCTGGGGGCAATGCCTACACCAACCGTCGCATGGCCGCCTGCCTGCGGGACATGGAGATCATCTTGCGCTACATCACCTACGCCACCCTGGCGGGGGATAGCTCGGTGCTGGAAGATCGCTGCCTCAACGGCCTGCGGGAAACCTACATTGCGCTGGGGGTGCCCACCACTTCTGTGGCCAATGGTATCGCTGCCATGAAGAAAGAAGCCCTGGCCAAGATCATGGATCCGAAAGGCATCACCCCTGGCGATTGCTCGGCGCTGCAAAGCGAGGTGGCCAGCTACTTCGACAAAGCCGCTGCCGCCATCGTCTGAGGACGGCTGGGTTGTCCCTCTTCAGACCTGTTGAATCCATCTTTCTGATTGGGTAGGTGGAGATCCTCAAGTTGGGACGTAATCCGCCATTCCTGCAGAACGTTCGTTAACAACCAAATCGATGAATTTAGGAGTTGCAAGGTGAAAACCGTCATCACTGAGGCGATTGCTTCCGCTGACAATCAAGGGCGTTTTCTCAATGCCAGCGAGCTGCAGGCGGTCAACGGCCGTTACCAGCGTGCTGCTGCTTCCCTGGAGGCGGCCCGTGTCCTGACCCAAAACCAACAAACCCTGGTGCGGGAAGCGGTGCAGGAAGTGTTCAAGCGCTTCCCCTACCTGACCCAGCCGGGCGAAATGGGCCACGGCGATGTGTTTCAGGCCAAGTGTGCCCGCGATATCGGCTACTACCTCCGCTTCATCACCTATTCTCTGGTTGCGGGCGGCACCGGCCCCCTCGATGAATACTTGGTAGCCGGGCTGCGGGAGGTGAACCGCTCCTTCAACCTCTCTCCGAGCTGGTACATTGTGGCTCTGCAGTACATGAAGAACCGCGCTCTGGGCATGCTGAGCGGCCAAGCGGCCAACGAAGCGGCCATCTACTTCGACTACGCCATCAACGCCCTCAGCTAAGGGATCCCAGGGCTAGAGATCCCCACTTGTGGGGAGTGGACGATCTCTTTCTTCGTCTTCCAGTTGTATGTCTCTCCAGAGCAGGCGGGTCTGGCCCCGCGGTTTTCGGGTTGAGTCAGCATTTTGGCTCCTCTTCAGCCGAATGGGTTGGTCGCCTGCTCTTTGTCTTAATCGTTCTGGGCATTGCCCCATGGCAGGGCGGAGCAGCCCGCAGAAGCAGCCGATATGGCTTGTCGGGTGAAGGGCGGCTCCTGCCTGTGTTCTGGACGAAACCCAATATAGATATCTGGGGAAAGCGATGTTTGGTCAAAGCACCACCGGCCCTGAAACCCTGACGGAAGCTGGCAGCCGGGTTTACAGAGTTGAGTACACCGGCCTGCTCAACCCGCCGGATGCCCTGGCCACCTCTGCCAAGGTGCGTCGCAGCACCCTGAGCACCACCGTTCCCTACAGCCGCCTGTCTGCCGAGATGCAGCGCATTCTGCGAATGGGCGGCAAAATCGTGCAGGTCATCGCTCTGGCGGGAACCGATGCCGCCTCTGCCCAAGGCAACGGTGCTGCTGAGTAAGGGCTGCGGACAGAGTTGCCCAAGGGTCATGAACAGCTCTGCAAAGGTTCGCATGGCATCCAACACGGCGGTGCTGCCGCAACAGCTCACTTGGGAGCAGGCGATAGCCCGGCTGCAGGGGGATGACCTGCAAGAGCGGTACTATGCCGCTTGGTACTTGGGCACGATTCGGGATCCGCGCGGGGTAGAGCCGTTGCTTTTGGCGTTGCAGGATGAACGGGATCGCACGGTCTTGGGGGGCTATCCGCTGCGGCGCAATGCTGCCAAGGCGCTGGGGCAAATCGGCGACGTGCGAGCCGTACCCGGCTTGATCGAGGCGCTCACCTGTACCGACTTGCATGTGCGGGAAGAGGCCGCCTATGCCTTGGCCCAGTTGGGGGACAGGCGAGCGGTGGATCCCTTGCTGGCCTTGCTGCAGTCGCGGGAGCAGGAGCAGCCCTGGGAAGCCCTTATCGAGGCGCTGGGCCAGCTCGGCGCCACCGAGGCCGAGGCGGCGATCCGGCCTTTTTTGAGCCACCCTTCGGAGCGGGTGCGTTCGGCAGCCGCCTGGGTGCTCTATCGCTTTACCCAAGCTGAGGAGCTGACCCAGGTTCTGGTGGCGCTGCTGGCTCACCCCAATTTCAGCCTGCGCCAGGCTGCTTTGTTCGACCTGGCAGAATCCGGCTGGGTGGCAGGAGCGCCGCTGTTGGCGACCGCCGATGTAGCCCTCAACCTGCGCATCAACGCTCTGAAGCGGCTGTTCGACGTGGCGCTGCAGTTGGGGCAGGTGTCGCCGGATCGGGCGGCAGCGGCGATCCTCCCGCAACTGGACAAGCTGTTCTAGTCGCTCTCCCCGGCTCCGGCTTTCGACTTCACTTCTAGCTCTGCCTATGTCCTCTTTCTCGGCTGCACAAGTGCTCCCCGCTGCTGTGGCTCAACTGGCCGCCGAGCTGGAGCAGGCCACCTCAGCAGAAGACCTGCTGCGGGTGGTGAGAGCGCTGGGATCCCTAGGCCAGGTGGAAGGGATCCCCCTGCTCATTCGCGCCTTTGGCTTCAACCGCCCTGCCGTGGGAGAAGCCGCCTTGGAAGAGGTGTTGCGCTTTGGGGAGGCGGCAGTACAGCCTTTGCTGGCTAACATCGATGGCTTCGACTACGGGGCGCGCGCCTATTCGGTGCGGGCGTTGGCCCGCATCGGCCACGGGGATGCCTATCCCTTTTTGGCGGAGGCGATTGTAGCGGACTTTGCCCCCAGCGTGCGGCGGGCGGCGACCCGTGGGCTGGGGCGGGTCGCTGCACGGCGGCCCCTCTCCGACCAAGAGCAGGCCCTGGAGCTGCTGCGTCAGTGCTTGGGCGACGCCGATTGGGGCGTCCGCTATGCCGCCGTCGGATCCCTGACGGATTTGGCTCGGCTGGGAGAGGCATCTTTGCGATCTGCCGTCGAGGCAGCCCTGCAAATGGCCTTGCAGGATGCGGATCCCTTGATTCCCCTGCGCGCCCAGTTAAGTCAGCAGGAGCTGGCAGCCGATCCATAGCCCTGTCCCCCTTTGTCGTCTCTTGTTTCTTCAAGGAGCACCACCTATGTCTCTTCCGTTGCTTGCCGATCGTCCCACCACCCAAAATGAGCGGGTGCCTCGTTACTTTGTGCCCAGCGACGAAACCCCGCCGGTCTATCGTCCTGATGACCCGACGGGCGTGGACAACATCATTCGCGCTGCCTATCGCCAAATCTTCAGCGAGCATCTGATGCTGGAGAGCTATCGACAAAAAGCTTTGGAGTCGCAGTTGCGCAACGGAGCGATTTCGGTCAAAGAGTTTGTGCGCGGCCTGGGCAAGTCGGAGGTGTACCGGGATCTGGTCATGGTTCCCAATGACAACTACCGCTTCATCGAGGTCACTTTCCAGCGCTTCCTGGGCCGGCCCACCTACAGCCAACAGGAGCGCATTAAGTACTCCATCATCGTTGCTACCCGTGGGCTGGATGGCCTCATCGACGCTGTAGTGGATAGCGAGGAGTACAACGCCGCTTTCGGGGACGATGTGGTGCCCTATCAGCGCCGTCGCCTCTCCGAAAAACCCGCTAACTTGGTGACCCCCCGCTATGGAGCCCGTTGGCGGGATGTCTCCGGCGTGAAGCGCTCGACCCGGGAAGTGGTGCGCACCTACCGTCTCACCCGCCCGCCCAAACCCGGGGATCCGGAAAACTTCCTCAACATGGCCCGCATGCTCAATCCCCAGCCGGCGGCGCGGCAAAACATCAGCGTCTTCGATCTGAAGATCCCCGACATGACCACCAGCCGCCGCTAGCACTGGACAAACTTTCCAGGACGATCCCTCGCGGGATCCGTCGGGCCGATCGATCCGATGCTGTTCGGGTAGGTCGGCTCGCGGCTGTGCTTGGGCAAGATTCGTTATAATTCTGAGTGATGCTTCTTAACACTTGGGTTGCATGAAGAATCCGGTTGTGCGGGCTTTTTTTGTTGGCAAAGCCGTAGCAGATGTTCTGCGGGAGCGTTGGGAGAGCGCCCTTGCCGACATTGCCGGAGAAGTGGGCAAGGTGTGGGCTGAGCTACAGGAGGGCTGGCAAACCTTTGCCCAGGATGTCATGACCCGAGCTGAGGCAGAAGCCTCGGTGGCTGCCCAGGAGATGGTGCCCCCTCCTTTCAAGACAGAAGATTTGCAGGCAACTCTGGACGACCTGCGGGCAGAAGTGGCGCAGTTGCGCTCCGAGTTGCAGAAATATCGGAGTCGAAACGCTTGAATGCCAGCAGACAGGGATCCCCGACTTCCCCGGGATCCCAATCGGTCAAGCCCTATACCGCCTACCGTTGGGCCCGGGAAAACTACACCCGCTGGGGCCGCCTTCTGGATATTTGGCGATTTGTGCTCACCTGGCTGTTCTACCTCTGGCTGGATCAGCACGCGTGGAGCTACGGGGGGCAGGCCACACCAGAGCGCAAGGCCAAACGCCGCCGCGCCAGAGCCATTTGGATCCGTGAAACGCTGCTCCACCTCGGCCCTACTTTTATCAAAGTGGGGCAGTTTTTCTCCACCCGCGCCGATCTCTTCCCCTCTGAATATGTCGAGGAGCTCTCCAAGCTGCAGGATCGAGTGCCTGCTTTTGGCTACGAACAGGTGGCGGCCATCGTGCAGCAGGAGCTGGGCAGGCCAATAGCCCAGATCTACAGCTATTTCGATCCCACCCCCTTGGCGGCGGCCAGCTTGGGGCAGGTGCATCGCGCCAAGCTCAAGACCGGCGAAGAGGTGGTGGTCAAGGTACAGCGCCCAGGGCTGACCCGGCTGTTCACTATCGATCTGGAGATCTGCCGCGGTATTGCCGAGTTTTTTCAGTACCGCACCCCTTGGGGCGGGCCGGGCCGGGACTGGATCGGCATCTACGAAGAGTGTCGGCGCACCCTCTGGGAAGAGGTGGACTACCTCAACGAGGGCCGCAATGCCGATACTTTTCGTCGCAATTTTCGGGACATGCCGCAAATTGCCGTCCCCAAGGTGTACTGGCGCTACACTTCCCCCCGTCTGCTGACATTGGAATACCTGCCGGGGATCAAAATCAGCGATTACGAAGCCCTGAGCGCGGCGGGGCTGAACCGCAAGGTCTTGGCCCGCTTGGGGGCAGAGGCCTATCTGCGGCAATTGCTCAAAGACGGCTTTTTTCATGCCGATCCCCATCCGGGCAACATTGCCGTCAAGCCGGATGGCACGTTGATCTTTTACGACTTCGGCATGATGGGCCGCCTGCGCTCCGATGTGAAAGAGAAGCTGATGGGCACGCTGGCAGGTGTGGTCTCCAAAAATGCCGATCGGGTGGTGGCCTCGCTGGTAGAGCTGGGGGTGCTGGTGCCCACCGCCGATCTGGCGCCGGTGCGTCGCTCCGTCCAGTACATGCTGGACCACTTTATGGATAAACCCTTTTCCAGCAACTCAGGAGCAATCTCGGTGGCGGCCATTAGCGAAGACCTCTACGAGCTGGCCTACGATCAGCCGTTTCGCTTTCCGGCTACCTTTACCTTTGTGATGCGGGCCCTAACCACGTTGGAGGGGTTGGGAAAGGGGTTGGATCCGGAGTTCGACTTTATGGAAGTGGCCAAGCCTTTCGCGGAGGAGCTGATGAGTTTAAACGGAACCGAGACCGAGACTCTCTTGGCCCAGGTTGGCCGCCAGGCGGCTGAGTTTACCAGCAGCAGCCTCAGTTTGCCCCGCCGCCTCGAATTGACCTTGAGCAAGTTGGAACAAGGAGAACTGCGCCTGCGGGTGCGATCGAGCGAGGCAGAGCGCCTGCTGCGCAAGCTGAACAGCACCGGCTTGGGGGTTATTTATGCAGTGTTGTTTGCAGCCTTCTTTCTGAGCGCAACCCAGCTCCTTTTGGCCGGACATGCTACCTTAGCCGTTATCACTTTGGTTTTGGCTGCCCTCGCTGCTCTTGCTTTAATCAGGGTACTCTTGAGGTTGAATCGGTCAGAGCGATTGATGTGATGCGACGATACGCCTGCGCTACGGATCCGGGCAAGGTTCGCAGCAGCAACCAGGATGCCTACTACTGCGATCCGGAAGGACGTTACTTCATCGTTGCCGATGGCATGGGAGGGCACGCTGCCGGGGCAACGGCTAGCTTGTTGGCCGTCGAGACCATCCGGGCCTATCTGGATCGAGGCTGGAAAAACGTGCCGGCACCCAAGTTGCTCAGCGAAGCGGTAGAAGCAGCCAACGAGGCCATCCTCAAGGACCAGCGGCAAAACCCGGAGCGGGCCGACATGGGCACCACCGTGGTGGTGGCCTTGGTGGATCCTAACAACAATTGCTGGAGCGCTCACATTGGCGATTCTCGCCTCTATCGCTTGCGGGGATCCGAGATGCAGCAGATGACGGAGGATCACACCCTGGTGGCCCGCTCGGTTCGCCAAGGGGAGTTGACTCAAGAGCAAGCCCGCGTCCACCCCTGGCGACATATTCTCGAGCGCTGCCTGGGCCGGCCCGATGCGGGGCCGCCTGCCGTGCAGCCGATTACAGTTTGTCCGGGGGATCGCCTGCTGTTGTGTAGTGACGGGCTCACCGAAGAGCTGGAGGACGAGGCTATCGCCGAGTATTGCCTGCAGGTAGAGGACTTGGAGCAGCTCCCCCGCAAGTTAATCGAGGCGGCCAAAGAGCGGGGCGGGCGAGACAACATCACGGTGGTGATCGCCGAATATGCCTAGTTGGCAGCCAGCTAGAGACGGTATTGCCGGTACACTTCGCCGGCGGCGCGGTGCAGCAGCGAGTGGCGGTACACAAGGCGGGCAAGGTCTTGGCCATAGCCGCCGCCGATGACGCAGGCGACCGGATGGCCCCGTCTCACGCAAGTATCCAGCACCTGCATGTCGCGGCGAAACAGCCCCTCGTCGCTGAGGGCCAGCTTGCCCAAGAGGTCTTCTGCGTGGGGATCCACCCCCGCGTCGTAGAGCACCAGATCGGGGCGCACCTGGGCCAAGAGATCCGGCAAGTGGTCGGCCAAGATTTGTAGATAGGCTTCGTCTTCCAGGCCCACCGGCAGAGGCACATCCAGGTCGCTCTGTTGTTTGGTGGCCGGGAAGTTGGCGGCGCAGTGCATGGAGAAGGTAAACACCCGCGGCTCGGAGCGGAAGATCCAGGCGGTGCCGTCGCCCTGGTGCACATCCAAGTCTACAATCAGAACCTTGTGCACCAGCCCCTGCTGCAGCAGGACTTGGGCGGCAATGGCCAGGTCATTGAAAATACAGAAGCCGGAGCCGTAGGTGGGAAAGGCGTGGTGGGTGCCGCCGGCGGTATTGCAAGCCAGGCCGTGGCGCAGGGCCAACTGGGCGGTCAGGACGGTGCCGCCCACGGCTCGACAGGTGCGCCGCACCAGCTCAGGGCTCCAGGGCAGGCCGATGCGCCGCTGCAGCTTGGCTTCCAGGGATCCCTCACAGTAGGCCCGCACGTACTCTGGCGTGTGCACCGATTCGATCCAAGCCAGGGGAGGCAGCTCCGGCTGATGCACTTGCTGAGAGCGGATCACCCCTTCCCGCAGCAGCAGCTCGTGCAGGAGGCGGAATTTGGGCATAGGAAAGCGATGGCCCGGCGGCAGGGGGGCGCTGTAGTCGGGGTGGTAAACGACGGGCAAAGACATTCAAAGCAACCGGATTGACGGCGGTGGGCATAGCCTATGACAGCTTCAGTGCTTATGGTAGAGGTAGCCCGCTCCTGTCAGATCCCTGCGGAAGTCTTGCTCTGTTCTCTTCTCTGGATTGCCGCGATTTCCTATGTTCACTTCCTCGGATCCCTTTTTGGATCGCCTCTTGGCCCAGCGCTATCGCCTCACCCATCTGCTGGGGCAAGGAGGCATGGGGCGGGTCTATTTGGCCCAAGATCTGCTCTTTGGCGGGGTGGAAGTGGCCGTTAAGCTGCTCT
The DNA here is from genome assembly GCF_047462375.1 of Synechococcus sp. H55.8. NCBI lineage: Bacteria > Bacillati > Cyanobacteriota > Cyanophyceae > Synechococcales > Synechococcaceae > Synechococcus > Synechococcus sp. H55.8. Next base: position 53,400 of record NZ_JANSJC010000005.1, read on the forward strand.
CCCAGCCGGCAATGGACGAGCAGGCCCGCCTGCGCTTCGAGCGGGAAGCGAAAGCCTGCGCCGCTTTGGGCCAAAAGAGCCTGCACATTGTCAAGGTGAGCGACTACGGCATCACTGCCGATGAGGTGCCCTTCTATGTGATGGAATACCTGAACGGCCAAACCCTCAAGGATATTCTGGCGGCGGGACCTCTGCCTCTGGAGCGCTTTTTTCGGCTGGCCCGCCAAATTGGCCTGGGGCTCAAAGCAGCCCACGAAGGGATCCTCTTGGAAGGGCAGCGGATCCAGGTCATCCACCGCGACCTCAAGCCGGCCAACGTGATCGTGGTGGCCGACGAGAGCTTGGGGGAGCTGGCGAAGCTGGTGGATTTCGGCATTGCCAAGCTGCTCAACACCCGTGAGTCGCTGAGCCTCACCCACGCCTACTTGGGGACGCTGGCCTACTCCTCCCCAGAGCAATTGGAAGGGTTGCCGCTGGATGCCCGCTCCGACATCTACAGCTTCGGGATCATCCTCTACCAGATGGCGTCCGGCCAGATGCCCCTCCAGCCCACCACGGAATCTTTCCCGGGCTGGTACCAGGCCCACCACAAGCAGCGCCCCCTGCCTCTGGAAGAGCTGGGACTGCCCGCTGGCCTCTCCGACCTCATCCTCAGTTGTTTGGCCAAAGATCCAGCCGCCCGTCCGCCCACGGTGGCCAATGTGTTGGCAGAGCTGGAGCGCATCCAAGCCGGGATCCAAAGTTCCGCCCCTGTTGCCTTTCCATCGCCAGGGATCCGTGGCGCCTCGCTTCGGGATCCTGCTCCTTTAGCCACAGCCGGCACGCTGCGTCTCAGGCCCGTGACAGGGGCCACTGCGGCGGAAAACAGGGGACCCCTGCGCCTGATCCCCTTCTTGGCGGGCGGTTTGCTGGGTTTGGCTTTGGTGAGTTGGGGGTTGGGGCGGTTTCTGCAGCGCCCTGCGGCTCCGGTGATCTCCGGCTCTCGCCCCTCGCCAGCTCCCACGGAGTTAGAGGATGAGCGCCCCGGAGCGGGTGCGCAGCCCGATACGGCCCCTGAACCTCTTGCTCTGGATCTGGGCGGCGGCGAGACGGTTCGGGATCCGGCGCCGGAGCTGGAGCCCTACGCCAGCAGCGAGCCGGTGTTGCGCGCCTTCCCTCTCCAGACTTCCCGCGAGGTGGTGCGGGCCGCCCTGGGATCCCCCAGCCAGCAGGGGCGGGGCGCCTGGCCCAACACCGTGTACGACCTGTACCGCTTGGGCGGCATGAACTTGAGCCTCACCTACGACGAATCCAGCCTGGCGCTGCAACAAATCGAGGCCACCATCGCCGACGACGTGCCCGCCCCGCAGGCGGAAGGGCTGCTGGAAGACATGCTGCAGGCCCCCTTGCCCCCCCAGTTGCAGCGAGAACTGCAGGCGGTGCGGGAAAACCGTTCTGAGCGCGTCCAGTTCCGCTCCGGCTCTTGGTCTGGCCTCGTCGAGCGCACCCCCCAGGGCCACCTCTACCTGGCCGTTTGGGATCCCCCGCCCAGCCCTTCACCTTCCCCGCCCACCGTCCCCGTTGCCCAGCCCCGTCCGGCCCCCGCCGGCCCTCCTCCCGGCCAGACCCTGCAGGAGCTGCTGCGCCGCTCACGGGAATTGCGGGGAGATTGAGCCATGTCTGCTTCCGAAGACAAAAAGTCGCTGTTGAACACCGTTGTCCACTTCTTCAAAACCCTGGCAATGGGGCGGCCTTTCCCTGCTGGGCCCACTGCCCTCCTCAAGCCCCCCGACCCTCCCCCGCCCAAGCGCCCGGTGCGCCTGCGGATTACTTGGCCGGGAGAAGCTCCCCAGGTGTTTGTCCTGCAGGGATCCGACATTCTGGGTCGCAGCCAGACGGTGGCCACCATCCGCATCCCCGCCCCTGCGGTGAGCCATCTGCACGCCTGCGTTCGCCCGCGTCCGGGTTGGCGTCTGCCCGGCCTGGGGTGGCGGATCCCGTTGCCCCCGATTCTCTACTGGCTGGGGTGGAACGCCGGTCGCTACCAACTGGAAGATCAAGACTCCACCAACGGCGTCTTTCGCCTCAAGCCCTTTGGCGGCGCCGAGCGGGTGCGGCGGGTGATCCTGCGCCATGGCCAGCGACTCAGCCTTGGCCCGCCCCGGGATCCGGAGAGCGTGTTTATTCAAGTGTTGGATCCACCGCCGCCGCAGGTGTACGGGGTGCGCGGCTGCCTGATCCTGATGGCGCTCTTGGGGCTGGGGGCGAGGATTTGGATCGGCCACGAGTGGAGCAAGTTCTCAGTAGAACCGCCGCTCGCCGCCGATCGCAACCCCCTCATCGTCCTGGCCGGGGATCGGCAAACCGAACTGCGCCGCCACCAGGGGGATACCTACCGGGAGCTGCCCAACCTGGAGGCCTTCGGCCCGATTCTGCCCAAGGTGGTGGTGGCCGCCGAAGATCACCGCTTCTACTCCCACTTCGGGGTCGATCTGCTGGGCATTGGCCGCGCCTTTTGGGTCAACCTGCGCTCCGGGGAAGTGCAGCAGGGGGGCAGCTCCATCAGCCAGCAACTGGCCCGCACCGTGTTGCGCGACTACACCGGCTCAGGCAACACCTTTGGCCGCAAGCTGCGGGAGGCTGTTGCCGCCCTCAAGCTGGAGCGGCGCTACAGCAAAGACGAAATCCTCACCCTCTACCTCAACAACGTCTACCTGGGCAACGGCATCTACGGCTTTGAGACCGCCGCCCAGTTCTACTTCGGGATCCCCAGCCGCCAGCTCAGCCTTTCCGAAGCCGCCACCCTGGCCGCCATCCTGCCTGCTCCCAATGCCTTTAACCCCATCGCCAACTACGATGCCGCCGTGCGGGGCCGGGATCGGGTGTTGGATCGCCTCAGCGAGCTCCAAGTCTTCCCAGAAGAGGAGATTCGGCGGGCCCGGCGCAGCCGCCTCACCCTCAACCCCAATCTGCGCTCCCAGACCTCGACGGTTGCCCCTTACTTCTACAGCACCGTCTTCCAGGAGCTGCGGCAGCTTCTGGGCCAAGACCTCTCGGCAGAGGGCAACTTCATCATCGAGACCACACTGCATTTGCCCTACCAGCGGCTGGCGGAGCAGGCCCTGGCCCAAACGGTGCGCGAGGCGGGCTCCCGCCTGGGCTTCAGTCAGGGTGCCCTAGTCAGCCTCGACAGCCGCAACGGCGAGATCTTAGCTCTCGTGGGCGGGATCGACTACAACGCCAGCCCCTTCAACCGGGCTACCCAAGCCCAACGGCAGCCGGGATCCACCTTCAAAGTCTTCACCTACGCCGCCGCCCTCAGCCAGGGGATCCCGCTTTCGCAGGTGCTCTCCTGTGAGCCGCTTACTTGGGGCAACCTCACCTTTCAGGGCTGCCGCTCGGGAAGTGCCCCCATGGACTTGGCCCGCGGCTTGATCCTCTCCGAAAACGTAATCGCCCTGCGGTTGGCCCAACAGGTGGGGCTGGAGCAGGTGGTGGCCATGGCGCGGCAAATGGGGATCCAATCCCCCTTGCAGCCCTATCCTTCCCTGGTACTCGGCACGATGGAGGTGAACCTGCTGGAGCTGACCGCGGCCTTTGCTCCTTTGGCCAATCGCGGCCTTTGGTCCAGGCCCCACACCATCCGCCGCATCCTGGATAGCAGCGATTGCGCCAACCCCGACGACTTTCGCACCTGCCGCGAGATCTACCCAGGCCGCGAGGATCCCCGCTCGCAGCGGCTGGTTTTGTCGGCAAGCGTCGCCCAGCAGATGACCGCCGTATTGCAAGGCGTGATCCGCTCCGGCACCGGCACCGCCGCTCGCCTTGGGATCGGAGAAGCGGGCAAAACCGGCACCACCACCGCCAACAAGGATCTGCTCTTTATCGGCTACACACCCAACCCGCCTCTGGTAACCGGCATTTGGCTGGGCAATGATGACTCCAGCCCAACGCGAGGGAGTAGCGGCATCGCCGCTCAAACTTGGGGAAGTTACATGAGGCAAGTCATTCAATAGCTCGCCAAAGCCAATCAGACAACTCCACATCCCGACAACTCGACAAATAGACGCTTTGCCTCCCTCACCCCCAGCCCTCACCCCCGGCCCCTCTCCCAGAGGGAGAGGGGAGTTAGAGCGGCGCGTCCGCGACAGCGTTGCGGAGCAATAACGACGTGGAGAAACGTTTCATTGCTATTTGAAATGGCTATAAGCTGGAAAAGGCTGTAACCTAAGCCGATTAAGTCTTCGGGCTGTTGTCAGAACTGTCTCTGAAGTCCGAGTAACAGAAACGGGGAAGATCAGCAGGATTTGCGGAGAATGGTCGCGATCTGGATTAGGGCTTCTTGAAACACCTCTCGCTCTGGCTGACCTTGCTTGAGCTGGTATTCCAGTTGCAAAAGTTGCTGCATTGCCTTCAGCAGAGCTGCGCTTTCCAGGGATCCCACCTCTTTCTGTAAAAAGTAAACTCGGTTGGGGTTGGCGATCTCTGCTTTTTGGGCGATGACTTTGGGATCCCGTTCTCCCTCCTCCAGCAGCAGCCGTACCCACAGCCAGGTGCGGAATTGGCCCACCAACACTGCCAGGATCTTCAGGGCCGGCTCGTTGTGATCCAGCAGATGGGCCAGGATGGGCAGGGCCTGATCCAAGTTGCCCTGGCGCAGGGCGGCCGCCAGTTGAAAGCTGTTGTAGGCGCTGGCGGGAACCAAGGCCTCGATTTGCTCAGGGGAGATGGGATCCTCTTGAGCGGCTGTAAACAGAGCCAGCTTTTCCAATTCCATCGCCAAGCGGCGGGAGTCGTTGCCCACCGCCTCGGCCAACTTCTGGGCTGCCGCCGGGCTGAGCTTGAGATGCCGTTGCCGGGCTTCGCTGTATACCTGTCTAAGAATGCCCTCTTCATCCCAGGGAGGCAGTTGGGGAAACTCGCGGACGATGGCCACTTTCTTGAGGATTTTGGTGGATTTGAGGCGTCCGTCCGGCTTGCTGCTGCTGGTTAACAGCAAATGTGTCGTGGGGGGCAACTGGGCCAGGGTGCGCTCCACTGCTTCCCACAGCTCTTCCGGGCAATGTTGGGTGAGTGTCGTCTCCTCCAGCCAAACCAGGCGGGCGTTGGATCCCAGGGGCGGCGTCATGGCCTGGCTGAGGCCGACAAGCGTCGATTCCGGTGGCAGGCGATCGTAATTAAAAGCAGCCCAATCGGGATCCAGCACTTGATCCCGCAACTGCTGCACCGCCTGCATCAGCCGATAGGTGTCATCTCCCCAGTAAAGGTAGACGGGCATAATACCCTAGCCCCCTCATCAACGCTCTGGCTGGATCCCTGGCCAACCTGTTTGATTGAGGCGGCTGCAGATCCCAGCAAGTTGCTCAGCCTCCGCAGAGCCGCCACTGCAACTGGTCTCCAGCCCTTTTCCGTGGTTTCTCTAGGCGTTATTTTACGTAAATCAACGCGCATGCTCCCGCCCTTTGTCCGGGATCCCCCAGAAAAAACCGGGCCAGGTTCAAGCCTCTTCCCTCTCTCTGAAAAAAGGTGCCAGCTTTGCATGATCTTTGATTTGGCCCTAGCTTGGCAAATTCTGTGTTCCCACTGAAGAAAGATCATCAATCTTCTCCTAGATTGAGCTTAGGGATAGGCATCGGGAGGGGGTCGCGAACGATGGACACCATTGGCGAACTGGAGTTCAAGGTACAGGTTCTGGCTCGCTGCCTGGGATCTGCTTTGGGTTTAGGCCGTCCTACCCGTGTTCAGATTCATTATTGCGATCCTCAAACCTTGAATGCAGACAAATCGGGATCGGTGATTTCTCCTTTCAATTCCCAAGAAGTTAAGGGATCTCAGTTTCGCCCGTTGGCCTCGGTTGCCTAAGTGATGTTTCGAGCTTGGTCTCGACAAGGCTATCAAAATCTCTGGATACCTCTCGGCCAAAAAGAGACGGGTGGGCAGTTTAATGGGGGGATAATTCCCCCCAAAGTTGTTTCGTCTTGGGCTGCCTCTAAAACAACCAGTCCTGAAGCCAAGCCCAGGAAGAAAAGATTAGCCTTCTAGAAAGGGGATCCCTCTTGCCTTCCCGCCCTTGCTCCTGTCCGCTGGGGATATAAACTCGGAAGATGAGCTGAAGCCTAGGGTGTTGGAAGGAGTCATGCAACGAGCAACGCAAGCATGGCGCGGCCTGCTGCTGCGGGATTTCTCTATCGAGTCCTGGTGGCAGGGCAGCCTTTTGAGCCGAGTGTCGGGATCCCTGCGGCAGTGGGGCAAAAGCAGCCGGCTCGTCCAAACCTTGGATTGGATCGGTTTGGGCCTGGTGCTGCTCTACTGGTTTTTTTCGGCCCAAAGCTCCACCGGCATCCTAGGTCTGATTTTGCTGGCTATGGCGGCGCTTGTGGTCTTGGGCTGGCTGGTGGAAACCCCGAATTGGCTGCCCGTCCATCTGCCCCTAGGCCTGTTTTGGGGCATAGCCACCCTGGCCACAATCCTGTCGCCGGTTCCCTATGCAGCGCGGGACGGCTGGCTGAAGTTGACGCTCTACCTGGCCGGCTATCTGCTGCTGCAGCGTCTGCTTCGCCAACTGCAGTTCCGGGATTGGATCGTCGGATCCCTGCTCTTGGTCAGCTTGGGGATGGGGGTCTATGGCCTGCGGCAATACTTTTACGGGGCTGCCGAGCTAGCCACCTGGGTGGATCCGGAATCGGGCTTGGCAGGCCTGACGCGGGTGTACAGCTTTCTGCGCAACCCCAATTTGTATGGGGGCTACCTGGTTCCGCTCCTCCCTCTGGGGCTGGCTGCCATTTGCATCTGGCCGGGCTGGGGGATCAAGCTCTTGGTTGGGTTTACAACCGCCGTCAACTTCATCTGCCTGATGCTGACCTACAGCCGCGGCGCCTGGATTGGCGGCCTAGCAGCGCTGGGAATGATGGCGGTGCTGCTGGCGCAATGGCAAACCCCCCACTTGCCAGCCCGTTGGCGACGTTGGACGCTGCCGGCTCTGTTGGGAGGGGGGGCAGCCACGTTGTTGCTTGCGATCGTAACAGTACGCCCCCTGCGGCTGCGGGCTCAGAGCCTCTTTTGGGGACGGCTGGACACCAGCAACAATTTTCGCCTCAACGTCTGGGCCGCCGCGCTGGACATGATCCGCGACTTTCCCATCTTGGGGATCGGCCCCGGCAATGTCGCCTTCAACCGCGTCTATCCCCTCTACCAGCGGGGCAACTTCAGCGCCCTTGGGGCCTACTCGGTGCCGCTGCAACTCGCCGTGGAGACAGGCTTCATCGGATCCCTGGCTTTTGCCTGGTTTTTGCTGGTGCTCTGGGATCACGGCTGGAGAGGCTGGAACACTTTGCTCAGCTCCCGGGATCCCGAGGGCCTGTGGGTGGCAGCAGGCTTAGCGGCTTGCACCGGCATGATGGCCCACGGCCTAGTGGATACCATCTGGTACCGTCCCCAGGTACAAATGCTGTGGTGGCTGGCGGTGGCCCTCGTCACAGCCAGTCTGGGTTCTCCTCGATCCTCAACGGCCGCTGAAAGACCCAGCTCGTGAGATGCCGGCGCGGACTTCTTAGAGTGGCCCGGGCTTGGCCTTCTGGTCTTGACGAGAGCAAATCTAGAGTGGTAGGCATTCTCAGTAGAGGAACGAAAATGTATCTAGATTTACAATTTGCAGGTTTTAGTAGTGTTAGAAATTAGCGGAATTGCTGGGGATATGGGAGGCCAATGAAAAAGATCGAAGCTGTAATTCGGCCCTTCAAGCTAGATGAGGTGAAAATTGCCCTGGTCAACGCCGGCATCGTCGGCATGACGGTGAGCGAAGTGCGGGGTTTTGGTCGACAAAAGGGACAGACCGAGCGCTATCGGGGATCCGAGTACACGGTAGAGTTCCTGCAAAAACTGAAGGTGGAGATCGTGGTCGAAGATGACCTGGTGGATACGGTGGTCGAGAAGCTGATCGCGGCGGCTCGCACCGGCGAAATCGGGGACGGCAAGATTTTCATCAGCCCTGTCGAGAAAACCATTCGCATCCGCACCGGCGAACTCAACCAGGACGCCCTGTAGAGAAGGTGAAGGTCTTGGAGCCTGGGTAGCTCGACCCGAGTCCCAGGCTGGCTTGCAGTGGGCAAATGAGGGATTTTTGCCCTATCTACTAGTGCGTTGTGAAAAGTACCGTCACTTTAGGTAAGTCGAAAAGCATGTCTACAACGATGATCCAAAAGCATAAGAACCCGCTACCTCAGCGGCTTGGGCGACTGGCCAAGTGGAGTCTAACTGCTGCTCTGACGATTTCGCTGGTTTTCCTATTGGGCCAGGGGAGTGCCTTCGCCCAGGACGCGGAAGTCGTACAGGAACATGCTGACATTGTCTGGACGCTGGTGGGGGCAGCCTTGGTGTTCTTCATGCAGGCGGGGTTCGCCATGGTGGAGACGGGCTTTACCCGCGCCAAAAATGCCGCCAACATCATGATGAAAAACCTGATGGACTTTTGCATGGGCTGTTGCGCCTTTTGGTTCATCGGGTTTGGCCTGATGTTTGGAGAAAATACTGGCTTCTTTGGCAGGAGCTGGTTTGCTTTCAGTTGGCAGCAAGCCCACGAAGCAGGGGATTGGCCCTTCACCTTCTTTGTCTTCCAGATGGTGTTTGCCGCCACCGCTGCCACCATTGTTTCCGGGGCCATGGCGGAGCGCACCAAGTTCGTGGCCTACCTCATCTACTCTGTCGTCATCTCTGGGCTGATCTACCCCATCTCGGGGGGCTGGGCCTGGAATGGTCTCTTCGGCGACTACAACGGTGGCACTAGCGGCTGGCTGGAAAATCTGGGCTTCATCGACTTTGCCGGTTCGGGCGTAGTGCATTTGGTGGGGGGCGCTTCCGCCTTGGCCGGGGCCATGGTGCTTGGCCCTCGCATCGGCAAGTACGGCCCCAACGGCGAGCCGCGGGCGATTCCCGGCCACAACCTGCCCCTAGGGATGCTGGGAGTGTTTATCCTCACCTTGGGTTGGATTGGGTTCAACGCTGGCTCGACCACAGCCGCCAGCCCCGATATCGGCTGGATTGCCATGAACACGCTGCTAGCCGCTTCGGCAGGGGCCATTGGGGCGATGATCACCTGCTGGGCGCATTTTGGCAAGCCGGATATGACCTTTGCCGCCAACGGGGTGCTGGCCGGCTTGGTAGGGATCACCGCTCCTTGCAACACTGTCCACCCTCTGGGAGCTTTGATCATCGGTTCGGTGGCCGGGATCCTGGTGGTCATCTCGGCGGTGATTCTGGATACGGTGCTGAAGATTGACGACCCGGTGGGCGCCGTTTCGGTACACGGCACCTGCGGTATTTGGGGGGTGTTGGCAGCAGGGATCCCTTGGTTTGCCCACGCCGATTCAGGGGTGACCTGGGCCCAATTTGGGGTACAAGTTGTGGGCGCTCTAGCCTATTTCTTCTGGCCTTTCCTCACCTGCTTGATCCTGTTTTTGATCCTCAAGGCAACCGTTGGCCTGCGCACCAGTGCCGAAGAGGAGCTGGCCGGCTTGGATGTGGGCGAGCATGGTAACGTGGCCTACCCGGATTTTGTGATTGCTTCTGCCGAGTTGGACCAACCTTGAGGCGGCACCCCGGCTCTGAGGGGGATCCAGCGGCACCAATCGCCACTGTCAACGATGAGGAGGGCCAAGCCTGGCCCTCCCTGGCTGTAAACTGGGATGCGGTTGGATGCACTTTTGGATCCCATGCACCTGTTGATCCCGGCGGCTGGCAGTGGCAAGCGAATGGGGGCGGCGGTCAACAAGCTGTTGTTGCCGCTTTTGGGCCAGCCCATCTTGGCTTGGACGTTGCAGGCGGCGGATCGGGCCGGTTCCATCGAGTGGATCGGCATTCTCTCCCAGCCCGGCGATTGGCCGGCCATGGAGCAGATCCTGGCGTCCATCGAGCTGTCCACGCCGGTGCAGCTTCTGCAAGGAGGGGCGACGCGGCAGGAGTCGGTTTACAGGGGGGTGGAGTATCTCTATGGGCTGGGAACGGTGGAGCGGGTGCTGATCCACGATGGAGCCCGCTGCTTGGCCACCCCTGAATTGTTCGATCGCTGCAGCGCCGCCTTGGAGCAAGTGGACGGCTTGATTGCCGCGATCCCTGTCAAAGACACGATTAAAGTGACCGCAAGCGGCCCCAAGGGGATCCAAATCCAATCGACACCGGAGCGCAGCCGGCTGTGGGCAGCCCAAACGCCCCAGGGCTTTCGCCTGTCGTTGCTGTGGCAAGCCCATCGGGAGGCACTGGCCCAGGGGTGGCAGGTAACCGATGACGCAGCCCTATTCGAGAAGCTGGGTTGGTCGGTCTATATCGTGGAAGGTGAGGAGTCTAACCTGAAGTTAACCACCCCCTGGGATCTGGTGCTGGCCGAGCAAATTCTACAGCAGCGCCTCGAGCTGGCGCGTTAGCTTAATCCCTTACTCTCTGTCGCCCTCACCCCCAACCCCTCTCCCAAAAGGAGAGGGGAGTTTTGGGGGATCGGCTGCTGTTAGGATGCAGGCTGCTGGGGCGAGAGGAGAGCAGATGAGCGAGGAGACTTCGTCCTACTGGCCTGTGCACATTGTCGGCGCCGGCCCCGGGGATCCCGAGCTGATTACCCTGCGGGGCCAGAGAGTGCTCGCGGAAGCAGATGTAGTATTCTACACAGGCTCTTTGGTGCCGGAGGGGCTGCTGACCCATTGTCGCCCTGGGGTGGAGGCCATCGATACACGCGCTTTCACCTTGGAAACGCTGCTGCCCCAGATGGTGGAGCGGGTCAAGGCAGGGCTGCGGGTGGTGCGGCTGCAGGATGGGGATCCGTCTCTTTACGGTGCTCTGCACGAGTTGCTGATTCGGCTGGCGGAGGCCGGGATCCCCTTTGAGATCGTGCCGGGGGTGAGCGCCTTTCAACTGGCAGCCGCCCGTCTGCAGGTGGAGCTAACGGTGCCGGAGCTGGTGCAGACGATTATCCTCACCCGCGCCAGCGGTCGGACGCGCGTGCCGGCAGCGGAAGCCCTGGCCAGCCTGGCGGCCCACCGCGCCTCTTTGTGTCTCTACCTGAGCGCCCGCCATGTGGAACAGGCCCAGGCGGATCTCCTGACCCACTATCCCGCCGATACCCCTGTGGCCATTTGCTACCGTCTGGGCTGGCCGGACGAGCGAATCTGGCTGGGATCCCTGGCGGAGATGGCGGCCCTCACCCGGCAAGCCAGCCTGGAACGCACCGTGCTCTACCTCATCAGTCCCGCCCTACGGGGCTTGGCAGGAGCCGGCTCGGCCCGCTCGCGGCTCTACAGCCCTGACCACGCCCACCTCTTCCGCCCCAAAATTGGCCGGCGGGCCCATTTGTAACAGACTCTTTCAGTATATTGACGGATGACGGCAGGCTGAACATAATGACGATGAGGCAGCAAGATGAGGTCAAATACTTTGGCTTCTGGCTGCAGGGCGCCCATCTTTGCCAAAAGAAGTGGATCCCTTTTGGGGTTGTTGCAAGACTTTTTTTCTCCCTCTTTCTAGCCTTATGCTTATGGATGACTCATCTGCTGCTCGCAGCGCGGCAACCCTGATCAAGACTTTGCAGAAGGCCCTTGCTCCCCTGCCAAGCCGTTCGGCGCTGAAACAAGATGTCCTTTACCTGATGGTGGAGCTCCCACAGCAGGGACTGTTCAGCCGCTCTATGGTGTTGCAGCGGGTTGCCGACCAATTGGAAGGCGCGCCGGTGCAGGGAGTCAGCCAACTGGTGGTGTACGGTCGGCTGCAGGGAGAAACACAGCCGCAGTGGAAAAAAGTCTTCTATTTGTCTTCTGGGAAAAGCGGTGCCGACGCCACGCAGATTGTATTGCCGGACGCCAAGATTTCCGAGATCAAGGTGCTGGATGCCCAAAAACCTGTTGTGGATCCCGATGGCAGCTCTGATTTTCGCAAAGTTAAAACTCTAGAGGCGCCGGTTCCCAAAACCCAGAAAGAGCGACGCTCAGAGCCTGACCCAAGTCAGTCTCCTGCTGCTCATGCCTCTGCACAGGCCCAAGCTGGGATCCCGACCTCTCCGCCCACGACTGCCCCTGCTCGCCCCAGTTCTCCCATCAGCCTTCCGGTCAACGTTCAGGCGCTTGGCCAGCAGTTGCACCAACCTACCCTACGACCCTTCCTGGGGGGAGCCCTGGCTTTGTCTCTCCTGCTGGGGGCCGGGTTGGTGGTGCATTCTTTCCGGCAGCCCGACGTCCCTGCCCGGGCCAGATCGCTGGGAGTAGGGATCCCTCTGTTGCTCCTGGCTGCAGGGGGGGGCTGGCTGGGGTGGAAAGGCCGGCGTGCTGTCAACACCTTTAAGCGAGAGGGATCCTCTGATCCTTTGGCAGAAGGTTTGTCCTTTTTACAGGCCAATCAAGTTCCTGAGGCAGTGGAGCGGTTTCAGGAGGCCCTGTCCCTCACCCAGGGATCTGCTCAAGTTGAGATCCATAGCCTGCTCGGCCAAGCCTGGGCCGAGAAAGGCAACTGGGCAGAAGCCTTGGCCCAGCAACAAAAGGCCCTTGAGTTGGATCCCCACTTCAGCCAGGCCCACCTCCGTATTGCTCAAATTCGCCTCAAGTTGGGGCAATGGGACGAGGCGATCGATTCCTGTTGGTCTGCTTTGGAATTGAACGATCGCCTGGGCCTGGCCCACCACCTGATGGGGCAAGCGCTGATGCGCAAGGGCCAGTTGAAAGCGGCAATAGCAGCTTTTCAAACCGCCCTCAATCTCGATCTGGATCCCGACTTGGCCGCTGCTGTGCGGGTGGATCTGGGCTTGGCCATGGTTCATGCGGGGCGTCTGGCCCAGGCTGGCCAAGAGTTCAGCCAGGTGCTCCTCTCCGGCAGCTCCTCCAAGCTCCAGCAGGGCCGCGCCTACTACGGGCTGGGCTTGGTCTTAGCGGCCCAGGAGCAGCACAACGAAGCCATCAAGAGCTACCAGCGAGCTCTGGGGCTGGTGCCCAACTTGCCTGAGGCGGTTGCTGCCATCGGCTTGTCCTATTTGGGTCAAAAACACCGCGACGCCTCCGGGCGCAAGTTTGTCTGGCCCCAGCAGGTGCAAGAGGCTGTGCAACAGTTTGAACAAGCGTTAAGAGAAGACCCAGATTTGCCCGAAGCCCACTTTGGCTTGGGGGAAGTGGCCCGTATCAAGGGGGATCTGAGCTCGGCGGTGTCCAGCTATCAACGGGCGATGCGCAGCAACGGCAGCTACGGCATGGCCCACTATCGCGTGGGATCCGTCTTGGCCCGCCAAGGCAAGCTGGAGCAGGCCATCGATCACTTTCGCTCGGCTTTGGAAATTTCTCCCAACTTCCCCGAAGCCAGAGGGAGCCTGCAGCGGCTTCTCTCCAAGCAGATGGAAGAGGTGCATACCGACCTACTGCCCGTGTAAAGATGGGAGCTGATCGACGCTGAGGGATCCCGGTTGCCGCCCGACAAGGTGCGCGCCCGCCTGCGAGAGGTTGCCGCTCCAGCCATGAAGGGAGCCCTGCCCACAGTGGTCTTGGCCGGATGTGGCTATGGGGCCATCGACGCCTTGCGGGCCCTCAAAGGGCAAGCGCGGGTGATCGCCATCAATCCCCGCCCCTACATCGTCAACTCGGGCATGTCCACGCGGCTGCTGAGCGGTCGGTTTTCCCTGGATCTGGTGCGGATCCCGCTGCTGGAGCACGTTCAAGCCAATGGTGCCCAGTTTCTGCCGGGACGAGTAACCCACATGCAGCCGCAGGCGCAAACCCTGACCCTGGAAGGCGCAGGCGGGATCCAAACCCTTGCCTACGATTACCTGTTGGTGAATGTGGGGCGGGAGCTGCGTCCCATCGACGGGATGCAACATGCCTTCGCCATTCGACCGGCGGAGCAACTGGTGGCCGCCCAAACCTGGATCCGGCAGTGCTGGCAGCGGGCGGCCCAGGGAGATCCGACGCCGGGCCTGCTGACCTTTGTGGTGGTGGGGGGAGGTTGCACCGGCACAGAGCTGATGGGAGAGCTGTACGACCTCTGCCGCGAGATGAGCGCAGCAACGGGGATCCCTTTGGCGCGGGCCCGCCTGCTCCTGATCCATGGCCAGGCCCATCTGGTCGAGGGCTTCTCAGAACGCTTCCGCCAGGAGGTGGAAAGGGAGATCCGCCGCTTGGGGGTAGAGATCTGGGCGGAGCGCCGGGTAAAAGCCTTCGGGCCACAGCAAGTTTGGCTAGAGGATGGCAGCGAGCTGGTGGCCCAGACCCGCCTATGGGCGGGTGGGTTGCAGGCGCCCGCCTGGCTGAGAAGCTGCGGCCTGCCGCTGGGGCCGACGGGATCCCTGCTGGTGGATGAGTGCCTGCGGGTGCAGGGGGCAGAGCGCATCTTGGCCTTAGGGGACTGCGCCGACTTTGTCTGGGGATCCCGTCTCTTGCCCAAGATCGGCGTGTACGCGGTGCGCCAGGGGCCGATTGCAGCACAAAACCTGCTGCGGCTCATCCGCGGCCAACCCCTGCTTCCCTACCGACCCCAGGCCACTGTGTTTGTCTGCGTTACGGTGGGAAACCGGGTTGCCGTCGCCGAGAAGGGCAGGTGGGTCTGGCGCGGCTACCTGGCCACGCTGCTGAAAAACCTGTTCGATTGGCTCTACATGCGCCAACGCAAGCCCGTGCGCTGGCAGGCGTTTTTCTACTAAATCTCTACAGAGAACGGGGTTAAGATTAAGTTACAGATTGGCCGGAATGGGCTAGCTTCCTCGGCTTCTCGATCTCGACCCTATCGCCCTTCAACCCTCAAAAGCTCTTGACGCTCTCCGGCCCAAGCAGCGACCAAGCGGGAACAACAATGCCTCTCGATAACCTGCGCGGACTCTATCAGCAAGTCATTCTGGAGCGGTACAAAAAGCCCCGCAACTTCGGCAAAGTGGATCCGGTTCATCGCCACCAACGCGGCCACAACCCTTCCTGTGGCGACACCATCGACCTCACCTTGCAACTGGATCCGGATCAAGAGCGAATTGTCGATATCAAATTCGAGGGCGAAGGCTGCGCTATTGCCCTGGCCTCTGCCGATCTCATGGCTGACGCCGTGCGGGGGCGCACCATCCCCGAAGCGTTGCAGTTGGTGGATCACTTCCAAGCCATGATGCGCGGCGGCGCTGAGTTTCCGCGGGAGCAGCGGGCCTTGAACGCCATGAAGGGAGTTGCCCAATTTCCGGTGCGCATCAAGTGCGCCAACCTGGCCTGGCATGCCCTCAAACACGCGCTGGAATCGCCCGAACCCAGTGGATCCCCGGACAACCCAGATTTTGTGAGCAACGAAAACACCGACTAGGTTTCGCCCTCTGGGGGCAACGTAGGGGATCCCTGTAATCCAGACAACTCCGAGGATCAGGGATGCCAGGATGCCTCTTTGGCTCGGCTGGGAGCCAATGGCCTCAGCAGCAAGCCCTTCAACGCCGCCACTCTGGCCGCCGCAATCGCGGCTCTGCTGAGCTGGGATCCCTGAACCTGCCCCCCCAGATCCGTAGGATCCCCGCCGCTATCCGCCAAATGGCGTAGAAAAATCCTATAAATCGCGTACGTAGATCCTCGGTGTTTTACGTTTTTTTACGGATATCCAGGCTATAATGGGAACGTGAACGTTGGAAATACGGAGGAAACGCAGATGCAAGCTGGTGTCGATCTAACGCTAGACTACCGTACTTACCGCATAGCGGCCCTGTTGAGCGAGAGCTTTTCTTTGGGAGCACTGCTGGGAGTATCCCTCAAGTGGCAGGGTGAGGCCTCTTCTGAGGACGAGCCGCGGGCCGGAGTTTCCCGCCTCTCGCTGGAGCAGATTAAGCAGCGCTATCTCGTTCCTCGGCGCAAGTGACTGTCCTCCCGTAAAACCAGCTTTTGAACGCTAACCCCTCAAACGGAAAAGGTCATGAACACCGGTCTTGATTTTCCTCCTGTTGCTTCCAGCATTCGAGAAATTGTGGAGCAGGTGCTCTGCAGCGGCTTCCTCAGCCTAGGACAAGAAAACCAGATCAACGAGCTGCTCTTTCAGCGGCGCTACTCCGAGGCCGACCTGGAAATGCTGGATCGCCTGACTTTGGCGTTGCTAAATCGGCAAATCGAAGTGGAAAAAAGTTTTGTAGCAAAAGCTGCCTGACCGCCAAAACGCATCAAGTTCCTCCAAAGCAACAGGGGATCCTCTGCGGATCCCCTTACCTGTCGATTGAGCTAGAGTCTCCTCAGCAAACGCCGAGGAGTTCTGGGCTGCAGCGGCCGGGTGTGAGGGCTAGACCGCGACGGTCTTCTTCACCTGAGCTGCCAAAGCGCCAGAAGCATACTTGGCTGCCATCTCATCCAAGGTAACCACCGGAACCTTGGTGCCATGGCCGGCACAGCCGAAGGCGATGTAGCGCTCAGCGCACACTTTTTGCATTTCCTTAATAGAAGGCTTGAGGAAAGAGCGGGGATCAAAGTCTTTCGGATTTTCGGCCAGGGCGCGGCGCACGGCAGCCGTGATGGCCAGGCGGTTGTCGGTGTCGATGTTGACTTTGCGCACCCCGTTTTGGATGCCCCGCTGAATTTCTTCCAGCGGCACGCCGTAGGTCTCGGGGATGGAGCCGCCGTACTGGTTGATGATGTCGATCAACTCCTTAGGCACCGAGGAGGAACCGTGCATCACCAGGTGGGTGTTGGGCAGGCGGCGGTGGATCTCGGCGATGCGCTCCATGTCGAGAATGTCGCCGGTGGGCTTGCGGGAGAACTTATAGGCGCCGTGGCTGGTGCCAATGGCTACAGCCAGCGCATCCACCTGAGTTCGCTCCACAAAGTCCACCGCTTGGTCGGGGTCGGTGAGCAGTTGGTCGTGGCTGAGGGCCCCTTCAGCACCGTGACCATCTTCTGCTTCGCCACGGCCTGTCTCCAGGGATCCCAGGCAGCCCAGTTCCCCTTCCACGCTCACCCCAATTGCGTGGGCCACTTTCACCACTTCGGAGGTAACGGCCACGTTGTACTCGTAGCTGGCCGGCGTTTTGGCATCTTCTTTGAGGGAGCCATCCATCATGACGCTGGTGAAGCCGTTGCGGATGGCAGAGTAGCAGGTGGCGGGGCTGTTGCCGTGGTCTTGGTGCATGGCGACGGGAATGTGGGGGTAGGTCTCCACCGCCGCCAGGATCAGGTGGCGCAAAAAGTGCTCGCCCGCATACTTGCGTGCCCCTCGAGAGGCTTGCAGGATGACCGGACTGTTGGTTTCATGGGCAGCTTGCATGATCGCTTGGATCTGCTCCATGTTGTTGACGTTGAAAGCCGGAATGCCGTAGCCGTGTTCGGCGGCATGATCCAGCAGCGTCCGCATTGCAACGAGAGCCATCGGTTACCTCCTGAGGTGCTGACCTAATGCGTATAAGGTTTGCTTACCGTTGATCTTAAGATACTTTTTACGTTTTGGCGGATAAGCCGCCGGCGATCTGCGTATCTTGCCGAGGGATCTTTGCAACCATTGGCCGTGAGGCTCGCGCTCAGACGCAACAGGCCCACCAACCTCTCCAGATACAGTAGGAAAGGGCCGGGAGGGCAGGACTTTTCCCATCGAGGAAGGCTCTGCCCCTGCCTGACCATGTGTTCATATCGTTTCTGCATTGGTTGTCCGGAGGAATGAGAAGGTGCATTGCAATCCGTGGCCGGTCTTGGGCGCCAACCGAGGGAAGGCTCTATCCTGTGGGGGTAAACAACTGCCCTTGTCTCAAGGGAGAGGACTCCGACCCGCTAAGGCGATTGGTTTGGCCATAGCCTGCTGGGCGGCAGCGGGTCTTCGCTTGGCCGCTTGGGGGATCCCTGGGCAATCTCCGGATCAGGTGGCCGCCTGGGTGAGGGAGAATCCCGTGCTGCGGCCCCGTCCGGGCGAAACCCTGAACATCAACCGCGTGGAGCCGGATGGATCCCGGTTTACCTTTTTGGCCTCGGTGGCTCCGCCAGGACGGATCATCAACCCGCTGGATCGGGAGACGATTCGCTCGGAGCGCATGACCTTCTTTCGCCCACAAGGGCTGACGGCGGAAGATCTCTTTCAGGCGATTCGCGAGGTCTATGGGCCAGAGATTGCCGCCGATTTGGATCGGGCGGTGGAGGTGATCCGCTACCCGTCCCCAGAGGCCCTGGCGAATACTCCCGGCTATACCCTGGCCTTGGCCATTCAAGGCGTGGTGCTGCGGGGAAACCAATTCGTCTATTGGCTGGAGCTGACGCAAAACCCCGATGGCCGCGTGCAGCAAGGCCAGGTGTGGGTGTTTCAAGAGGAATGGCTGCCCAAGGTAGAAGGGGAGTTGGCGGAGCGCTTCCCCCTGCAGGTGATGACCCGTTGAGAACAAAGAGCCTGGTGCTCCCAGTCCTGAAGAGAAGGAGCGCCTGTTCAGGGGCGGCGGGAGCTGTTGACATCCAAGGCCGGCCATTCCACCCGTTCCACCTGGGGCCGAAAG
This sequence comes from Synechococcus sp. H55.8, assembly GCF_047462375.1. NCBI lineage: Bacteria > Bacillati > Cyanobacteriota > Cyanophyceae > Synechococcales > Synechococcaceae > Synechococcus > Synechococcus sp. H55.8. The sequence goes on from NZ_JANSJC010000005.1 coordinate 71,803, forward strand.
CCCAGCCAAGGAGTGGCCAAGCGGGCAAATCGCTCTGGATCCCCGCTCACGCAGAAACGGTAGGGTTCCTCCTGGGCGGCGGCCGAGGGGCGGCGCAAGCCCCACAAGCTCAGTTCGCGGGCCAGGGATCGCACCAGCGCCACGCCGGGATCCACCCGTTTGACGGCTGGGGGCAGCAGGGATTTCAAGAGGGGATCCAGCAGCGGGTAGTGGGTGCAGCCGTAGACGAGGGTATCGATCCCCTGTTGCAACAGGGGCTGCAGGTAGCGTTCGGCCGCTTGCCGCAGGGCGGGGCCGTCCAACTGGCCGGCTTCGATGAGGGGGACGAACTCCGGGCAGGCCTGCTCCCAGCACTGGACAGGTTGGGGAAAACGCCTGCGATCCAGGGCGCTGTACTCCTGAATGGCCCTGGAGTAGGCGCGGCTTTTAACGGTGGCCGCCGTGGCAATCACCCCAATGCGGGATCCCTGAGACAAGGCCGCCTGGGCGCCCGGCAGGATCAGCCCCAGAATGGGCAGGGCGAACTCCTGCCGCACGTGTTCTAGGGCCAAAGCTGAGCTGGTATTGCAGGCCATCACCACCAGCTTCACCGGCTGCGCCTGCATCCACGTCAGAATTTGCCGCACAAAGGTCAAGATCTCCTCTGGGGAGCGTTCCCCATAGGGCAGCCGCGCCGTATCGGCAAAGTAGAGGAGCCGTTCCTGGGGGAGGCGGCGGCGCAAGGCTCGCCAAACCGTCAGCCCGCCCAAGCCACTGTCAAACACCCCAATTGGCCAACCGGGATCCGGATCCCAACGCATGCTCCGTTCTCCTCAACACCTTGGCTAAGCTGCTGTATCCTACCCTGCCTCTGAGGCTGTCGGCATCGCTTTCTGGCCCTCTCCCTGGGATCGGCTGCAGGACCTTAGCGGCTGCGCAGAAAGGCCTCAATGCCCTCGGCAATGGCCCGCGCCAAAATAGCCTGGTATTCGGCAGTAGCCAATTTTCGCCCTTCGGTTGGGTTGGTTACATAGCCCAACTCCAGCAGCACGGAAGGCATACCCACGGGCGTTTCCCGCACCATGAAAAAGCGGGCCCGTCGCACCCCCCGGTCGGCAGCGCCGGTGGCCCTCACCAAGCTGCGGTGCAGGATGGTGGCCAGCTCGGCGCTATCGGGCCGCAGGTAGTAGGTCTCGATGCCGTGGATGCCGGAGCGATCCAGGGCGTTGGCATGGATGCTCACCAATAGGGTAGCGTTGGCCTGAACGGCCATATCCACCCGCGGCTGCAGCAGCACTTCCCGGTCGTCGGTGCGAGTCATCACCACTCCATAGCCCCGCTCTTGCAGCAGTTGTCGTACCTGGAGGGAAACGGAGAGGACGATGTCCTTCTCCTGGATCCCATCCACTCCGATGGCGCCGGGATCCCGTCCGCCGTGTCCCGGATCGACGGCGATGACCGTCCGGCCCTGGGGTGGAGGAGGGGAAGCTTGGGCAGACGGTTGCCGCTGAGGTGTTGGCGGCGGGGCGTTGAGAGGCCGCAGCTCCAAGGTAATGCGGCGGGATCCCTGGCCGGGGTGGGGCTCAAACACATTGAACTCTTCGGCAGGTTGCACCAGAATGCTGACCGTGCGGGCATCTTCTTGCACAAAGCGGATCCGCTCCACCGGCCCCCCAACCGGCAAGCCGGGATCTGGCAAAGACTGGGGCAGGCGAGCCGGCGCCACGTTGATGCGGTAGCCGCCGCTTTCCGGATCCCAGCCGGCCCGGTAAAACAGGAACCCATCGGCGCTGATGATGAGCTGATTGCCCTGCAGCTCCACCGAGCGCAAGGTAGCCAGCGGCCCTTGGGGATCGCCCTGGCTGACCTCAGGCAAAAGGCTGGCCTGGTCAGCGCCACCGGCGGGCTGGATCCAGATCCCGCCCTGCTGCGGGTCGTAGCGGGCTTCCCAATCGCCACTCGAAGGATCCACATCCAACACCACCCGAGCAATCGTGGGCTCAAACTGCCCGATGCGCAGCCGCAAAACCCCCAGACGGTTGACGATGTAGGCTCGTTGGGTGAGGGCGGGGCTGAGGGTGGTGTTGAGAAAATCCACCACCACCCGATCCGGATCGAGGATGCGCCGCACCGTGGTGGCGGGGCTGCCCTGGGTGCGGATGAAAAAACCCTCCGCCTGCGGGGATACCCCCAAGATCTGATGGTCGGCACGGGAGGGAGCGGGGCTGCGGGGAGGTGGCGTCCGCGAAGGAGGGGGCGCAGGATCGCGGGGGCCAGGGGGAAACAGCGGGGCGGCAGGCGAGGGTTGGCCGGCCTGGAGGAATTGAACAGCCCAGCGGGAGGGGCCGGCGGTGAGCAGTTGCAGTTGGTTGAGGCTGAGAGGCTGATCCGGCTGCAGATACAGCACAAAGCGGGTGATGGTCTCTGTGAGCTGGCTGATCTGCAGGGAGGCAACACGGCCTGGGAAAGTCTGGGTTTGGGGATCCCGTCCATAGCGGGTGTTGGGAAAATCCAGAACAACCCGCGGCGGATTCTGGAGCACAAACAGGAAAGGCCGCACCTCGCCCTGGGTGTTGACTTCCAGCCGTCCCTGCTGCGGATCGTAGTACCAACGGTCGATGTGAGATAGACCTGGAGCCGTGGTTGCCTGAGCCCGGACAGGTTGAGGGAGAAACACGCCTGCTCCGGTTAAGCTCAACAGCAGCATCGCCCCCCATATCTGCCTTGACCCTGGCTTGTCCAATTCGGGCATGACCCTCCATCCACTCCGCACACCTGCTGCCCTCAACTATACCAACCTCCCCCGGGAGCGGCCTGAGAGGGAGCGCAATTTCGCTCTTGCTGGCGGGGTTGGGGGATGATGGGTTCGCTCCTTATTTTTGATTTTTGGAGGTATCCTGGGATGCCCAGCCCACCGGATCCCCTCACCCTAGCGCGAGCTGGGGACAGCCAATCGATTGTGCGGGTTGTGCGGCTGGAGCTGCTGCGGCGACGCTGGCCCGGACGGGTGAACTTTGCCGATGAAACCCTGCACATCCACCTCACCGGATCCCTGCCCCAACAGCCATCTCTGCTCGTTGCCCAACTGTTTTTGATGGTGCAGCAACTGCGGATCCCGCGGCTGAAGCAAGTGGAAATTTGTGCTTACCGCGGCTCCCAATTGCTCTGGCAGCGCAGCCTCAAGTTGGGATCCCAGCAGCGTTGGGATCGCTTTTCTTTCGATAGCTGGGCGGTCAATATCTGGGCTTATCCGGTTGCATTTGCAGTGGCCCTGCTGGTAAACAACGTTGGCTTGTTGCAGGTGTTGCATTTGCCTTTACACATCTGGATTCACGAGTTTGGCCATGCCACCATTGCCTGGTGGAGCGGACATCCAGCTTTGCCCTTACCCTTTGGCTGGACCAGCATCAGCTCAAAAGAGGATCCCTTTGTATACTTTGGGATCCTTTTTTTGCTGGCTTTGCTGTTCCGGTCAGCCCGCAAGGAACGGATCCGATGGCTGCAGGCGTTGGCTATTTTTCTGGCCTTGTTGCAGTTTTATATGACTTGGCTGCTGCCCAATCGTACCAAAGAGCTGCTGATTACCTTTGGCGGCGTTGGCGGTGAGTTTTATCTCAGCACCTTTTTAATAGCCAGCTTTTATCTTCGCTTGCCGGATCGTTGGCGATGGGATTTTTGGCGATTCATAGTGTTGGGAATTGCAGCCAGCAGCCTATGGAAAAGCTTTTGGCAGTGGCACACTATCCAATTGGGCCTGAACCAGATCCCTTGGGGAACTCTGTTTGGCGGGCAAGGAGATGCCAGTGGGGATATGAACCGCCTAAACTACGAGTTTGGCTGGAGTACCGATCGAATTATCCAAACCTACACTTTTTTGGGAAATTTGTGTGCCTTAGTCGTATTGAGCCTCTATGTCATATTCCTATTGCGGGCAAACGATGAGATTTGGCTCTACCTGCGAGCAAGGCTCATCCTTTGGATGAATGGTTTGGGACACTTCGGCTCAGGCAAATGTCCTTAACAGCTTTTTCCAGCGTTATCTACTCCAGCCAAGGGAGCTACATCCCTCACCCCCAGCCCCTCTCCCTCTGGGAGGGGGGAGATCGACATAACGAGCCGTTTCATGGCTCTTGGAAATGGCCAGAACTTGATCGGATCCAGAAGGTGTTTTCAGACCGGCGATGGTCTGTCGAGCATTCGCTCTATGCTGAGGGATAGATGCACAGCAGCGGTGCCTTGCAATGTCAACCCCTTTCCCTTGGCCCTACCGCACCCCAGGGATCCCGGATTCTGCCTTTGAACGCATTCCAGGGATCCCGATGAGCCCTCGCGAGGTGCGCGTGTTGGTGCTGAGCCAGTTGCGCCTGGGAGAGAACCACTGCTTGTGGGATATTGGCGCCGGAACGGGCACGATTGCCATTGAAGCGGCTGTTCTGTGCCCCAAGGCTCGCGTGATCGCCATCGAGCGAGACGCAGAGGTGGTCAGCTTGATCGAGAGCAATTGTGAGAAATTTGGCCTCACCAACGTGCAAGTGATTCAAGGTACTGCCCCCGATTGTTTGCAACACCTTTCTCCTGCACCGGATCGCATCTGCATTGAGGGAGGCCATCCCCTACGGGAGATCCTGGAAGCCTGCTGGAGCCATCTCAATCCCAACGGACGGATCGTGGCGACAACCAACTCTTTGGATGGGCTCTACGGCCTCTCCGCCGGTCTGGCTGCTGTGCGGGCTCATCATGTGGAGGTCATTCAATCGGCGGTGAACCGTCTGGAACACCGCGGTCGGACTCAAATGTTGCTGCCGCTGGATCCCACTTTTGTTTTAAGCGGAGAAAAAATGAGCTAAGTTTTATATAACCTGTTTACATTTTTTGGTAAATCTTTTCTCAAAGCGACAGACAAAATTAGATAGGTTCATCTCAGCTATCCTGAACCAGTAAGAAGGATGGGCCCATTCCAAACCTTAAGCTATGCCAATATTTCTCGAACTCAAACTCAAATCTGCTCTTATACCAGATTAAGAGAGCTGGGAAACCCCAATGGCTATGGACCAATTCCAACACCCCTTTCAGGAGTCACGGGAAGTCAAGCTGCGGCAACTGTTGATTCGAGAGCGCTGGCCGGAAATGCTGAAGGGCTGCCGGGCTTGCATCCATTGGGACGACTTCAAGCGACCGGAATGCTGTGGTGACTGCGGCATTGGGGATCGGCGCAGACAAGAGATAGCCAGAGAGAGCCCGCCCAGCAAATCCTCAGGAACTTAGGGATCCCAGCCGCTGTTGTGGCTTGTAGTAACGAGCGCCTCTCCCAGGATAGCTATGTCGTGGATCCCTAGAAAGACCCTCTTGGCCCACCTCTCAGAAGCCCATCCCAGGCCACCTCAACAGCAGCACCGGGATCTCTGTAAAGCTTTATACCCAAAATTCAGCGGCAGGGTCGGAGACAACCCTCAAACCCTGATTTTTCCGCTGACCTGGTCAATCTTTTGCTGGATCTCGGCGGTCGCTTCCCTGCGGGGAAGTGGAATTCATGGAAAGAACTAGGGCCGCCAGGGAAACTGGCGAAAGTTGGGAGGGCGCTTTTCCAAGAAGGCGCGTTTGCCCTCGGCAGCTTCCTCGGTCATGTAGTACAGCAGCGTCGCGTCCCCGGCCAGCTCCTGCAGCCCCATCTGGCCGTCGCAATCGGCGTTGAAAGCTGCTTTGAGGCAGCGGATGGCCAGGGGGCTGTGCTGGAGGATCTCCCGCGCCCAGCGGATCCCTTCTGCCTCCAGTTCCTCCACAGGCACCACCGCATTGACCAGGCCCATCTCCAGCGCCTGGGCGGCTGTGTACTGGCGGCAGAGGAACCAAATTTCGCGCGCCTTCTTTTGCCCCACCACCCGCGCCAGGTAGCTGGCCCCAAAGCCGCCGTCGAAGCTGCCCACCCGCGGCCCGGTTTGGCCAAAGATGGCGTTGTCGGCGGCAATGGTTAGATCGCAGACGAGATGCAAAACATGGCCCCCGCCAATGGCGTAGCCGGCCACCAGCGCAATCACCACTTTGGGCAAGGAGCGGATGATGCGCTGCAGATCCAGGACATTAAGACGCGGGATCCCGGCCTCGTCCAGGTAGCCGGCCTCCCCCCGCACGCTCTGATCCCCGCCGGCACAAAAGGCATATTTTCCATCCGTATGCGGCCCGGCGCCCGTCAAGAGCACGACTCCAATATTAGGATCCTCCCGCGCATCCAGAAAGGCGTCGATCATCTCGGCAACCGTCTTGGGGCGGAAGGCATTGCGTTTGTGGGGCCGGTTGAGGGTGATCTTGGCGATGCCGTCGGTTTTTTCGTAGAGGATGTCTTCGTAGAGCTTGGCCGTCTGCCACATGGTGTCTTGGGGGTTCCTTTTCTTTGCCAATCCCTGCCCATTATCCGCGCTAACCGTCTGCCTGAACGAGGGATCCCAACAGCCCTTCCAGGGTGTACTCCTGCGCCTCAACATCCACCCGCCCCAAGATCTGCTTGCAGGTTGCTGCCGTTTTGGGGCCGATGGCCGCAATCTGCACGGGCGGATCCCAGACTTCAGGGCCTAGCCCCGCCTGGCGCAGGAGATGGGCAAAATGCTGCACGGTTTTGGAGCTGGCAAAGGTGAGGATATCCACCTGGCGCTCTTTGAGGGCCTCGAGCACTTGGGGATCCGCTGCTGCCGGACAGGCCGACTGGTAGGCCGCCACCTCCACCACCTCGGCTCCGCGTTGCCGCAGCCCCTGCACCAGCTCCTCCCGTCCTCCGGATTCGACGCGGGGAAAGAGGATGCGCTGTCCCTGCACTGGCTCCGGCCAAATGGGCAGCAGGGCCTCGGCCACAAACTCAGAGGGCAGCAAATCTGGGCGGATGCCGTACTGGGCCAGTACCGCCGCCGTTTTGGATCCCACCACTGCCACCCGCACAGGGTGGAGCGCCCGGCTGTCTCGCCCCTGCTGCTGCAACCGCTCGAAAAAAGCCTGCACGCCGTTGGCCGAAGTCAGCAGCAGCCAATCGAATTTCTCCAGGTCGGCAATGGCTGCGTCCAAGGGATCCCAGCTTGTAGGCGGCTGGATGACCAGGGCGGGCATTTCCAGCACCCGCGCCCCCTGAGCCTGCAGCAGCTCGCGCCAAGCCGGCGACTGCCCCTCGGAACGGGTGACCAGCACCGTTTTGCCTGCCAAAGGAGCCGGTGGCGGTAACGGTGGGATCCCTGGCAAAAACTCCTGCCGCAGCCGCACCACCTCGCCCACCACCAGCAGGCCAGGCAGCTTTTCTGGCTCCAACCCTTCCCCCTGTTGCAGCTCTGCCAGGGTGCCCACCCAAACCTGCTGCTCCGCCTGCCCCGCCCCCCAGATCACGGCTACGGCTCGCTCCGGCGGGATCCCGGCTGCCACCAACTGGGCCGCAATCTGCTGCCGCTGCCGGGATCCCATCAAGATCACCAACGTATCCAACTGGGCCAGAGCGCCCCAGGGCAGGGGCTCCAGCTCATGGGCGGTCAGCACGGCAAAGGCGCGGCTCAAGTGCTTATCGGTCAGAGGGATCCCTGCCCACAAAGGGCCGGCCAGGGCCGACGACAAGCCTGGCCAGATCTCAAACGGGCAGCCCGCCTCCCGCAGGGCCTGTACCTCCTCGCGGGCACGGCCAAAGATCAAGGGATCCCCCGCCTTGAGGTGAACCACCTGCTTCCCTTCCCGGCAGCGCTGGATGAGCCAGCGGATGCCCTCCTGCAAGCTCGCTGCTTCGGAACGTCGCCACACCTGCGCCTGGGGGGGCAACTCCGCCAACAAGCGCTCGTCCACCAGCTCATCCACCCAAACGGCCTCAGCCCGCCGCAAGATCTCCAGCGCCCCTTGCGTCAGGCCGTCCCGCCCACCCAGCCCCGCCCCCACCAGATACACCTTGCCCATGCCGCACCCCTTCTCTTGCCCTCTACCTGTTGATCCTGCCGCAAAAGCGGGATCCCGCTCCCTTTGCAACTGTAGTCATTTCAAATAGCAACGAAGCGTTTCTCTACGTCGTCATTGACGTCGTTATTGCTCCGCAACGCTGTCGCGAACGCGCCGCTCTAACTCCCCTCTCCCTCTGGGAGAGGGGCCGGGGGTGAGGGATGGGAGAGGGGCCGGGGGTGAGGGATGGGAGAGGAGAGATACCGACATCCGGCTAGGGGCTATTTGGGCCAAGCTGAGGCAAAAACCACCTGCTTGCGAGATACTGAAAGCGTTGCAGTCTGAGGATCCCTGCCCATGGCTAGTGTGACCGCAGAGCTCTGGCCCCGACGGCGCTTTCTAGCCAGTGGAGCTGCTCTAGTGACAGCAGCAGCGGGATCCCGCCGCTCCAGATCCCGGCCCCTGCGCCTGGTGACCAACTGGTATGCTCAGGCGGAGCATGGCGGCTTCTACCAGGCCCTGGCCCTGGGTATCTACGCCGACTACGGCCTGCAGGTGGAAATCCGCATGGGGGGAACGGCGGTCAACGTGTTGCAACTGCTGGCTGGGGGAGCAGCGGACTTTGTCCTCGGCGGCAGCCCCGACGCCCTGGCGGCCTTGCAATCAGGGATCCCCGTGCTCACCGTGGCCGCCTTTTTCCAGAAGGATCCCCAGTGTCTTTTGGTCCATCCGGGCGTGGGCATCGAGCGCCTGGAAGACTTGCGGGGCAAGCCCATCTGGGTCTCTCCGGGAGCCAACCTCACCTACTGGCCTTTCTTGCGGGCCAAGTTCGGCTTCAGCGACGAGCAAAAGCGCCCCTACAACCTCAGCCTCGCCCCCTTCCTGCTGGACAAATCCTCTGCCCAGCAGGGCTATGTCACCTCCGAGCCCTTCCGCGTGCGCCAGGAGGGCGGCTTTGATCCTGTTGTCTTCCTGCTGGCCGACTACGGCTATTCCCCTTATGCCACCACGCTGGAGACCACCCGCCCCTTTGCCGAACAGCACCCGGAGGAGGTGCGAAAATTTGTGGCCGCCTCCATCGCGGGCTGGCAAAGCTACCTGGAGGATCCCCGCCCCGGCAACCGCCTCATCCGCCAAGACAACCCCAACATGAGCGAGGCCCTTCTGGCCTACGCCCACCAAGCCCTAAAAGACTACGGCCTCCTCACCGGCGGCGACGCGGCCACCCTGGGGATCGGTGCCATGACCCACCAGCGCTGGCAGACCTATTTTCAGGAAATGGTGGCCCTGGGAATTGTCGAAGCTGGCCTGAATGCCCGCCAAGCCTACAGCCTCGACTTTCTTCCCGCTCCCGCCGCCTGAGTTACATCACCGCCAAGCTCTGCAGCCGCGGGGATCCCTGCATCGCCAGCTCATGGCGCCGGTGCATCTGCTCCGTCAGCAGGTAGGCCAGAGGCGGGCAGCCGCTCAGCCGCTGCCGCGGGTGGGGCAGTTGGTCGTTGCCGAAGGTGTGGCGGTACTCCTCCGAGTCGATAAAGGCATTGACCATGGCTTGAAAGCCCTGGTGGAGCAAGATGTCGTGGTAGGCGGCCACCTCCTCCTTGCTGGCCGGGGCCCGCCCCAAAAAGTGCTTAAAACCCTGCTCCACGCAGCGGGTGTTGCAGCCGGCACTGAAAAAGAGCTGCCGGTAGAGCCGGGATCCCCCAATTTGGCGAACCAACCGCTTGATCCCAATCCGACCCCGCAGAAAGTCCTGCTCGATTTTTTCCAGCTCTCCCGCCTTCTCGTGCTGGTAGGGCTGGCGTTCCAAAAGCTGTTGGTAGGCAGCCCGCAACAGGTTTTGCAACGTTTGCGGATCCCGCTGGCGTAGTTCCATAGCGATAGCTCCCAAGCAACGCGACCGACAAAAAGCGAACAAAAACCGATTAGACAAGAGGTCAACTTAAAGAAACAATGAAGATAGGGTTGCTCGATACACTTTTACAGTCGGCATTAACCAGATCCGAAAATTGTCAATGCCAACCCAAAATCCAATCGAGCAAAAGCCCTACTCAAGATTTATCTTGTCGATAAGTTGAACTGGGGAAGCTTGCGATAAATGTTTACAAGAAGGCCCCCAGTTTTTTCGAGTTTATGTGATTCTACTTTCCAGCTTTCTACATGGAGAAAATTTCCGTATTTATTCGTAGTTAAAGATTATGACATTTTGATTCTCTCAGCCTGGCCAAAATCCAGAATACGAGTAGGAACTGATTTTTCGCTTGTATTGCTTTTGCGGCAGGGCGTATCTGCCGGCAGAGTTTTTGTCTGCCTTGAAGTTGGGGATCCCACCTATGGTGAAACAAATCCGGCTAGATCCTCTATCCCGTGTCTCGGAGGTGGATACCTACAGCAATCTGCTGTCGGCCATTTTGTCGGAGGAGCTCCATGTCTCCAAGGAATGTAACGGCCGCGGCCTCTGCGCCACCTGTCATGTCTACGTCAAGGAGGGCATGGAGAGCCTCACCCCCATCACCCCCCGCGAGGCCAAAACCCTGGAGACGATCACCAGCGCCCGCAGCAATTCCCGCTTGGCCTGTCAGGCACGGGTGGTGGCCGATGGGGTGGTGGTGGAGCTGCCGCCGGGGATGTACGTGAACTCGCTGAAGGATATCGAGGTGCTCATCGGTCGGCGGGCCGAACAAGACTTGCTGCACCCCCGAACAGGGCGCGTTTTGGTGGAGGAGGGCAAGATCATCACCCGTTCCACGATCAAGCAACTGGAAAACGAAGACTTCCGCATCATCGGCAGCACCCTTGCCCAGACCCGCGAGGCCTAAGGGATCCCAACACTCTGCTTGGGTTCCTGCTGTAGTAGATCACGGCTCAGTTTTGTTGAGGAGAAAGCCATGGCCAGCGTTACCACTCGACCGGATCCCCGTCCCGCAGTCACCATGCCGGTGGGCCGCGACAAGCACGCCCACTACAGCTACCGCGATTTCTTCCGCTTTAACCGAGAGCAAGGCACGATCATCGACTGGAACAACACCCAAAACCTGCTGCTCAGCGAAGACTTCATTGTCGGCCTGCAGGCGGGCCTAGAGCGGGAAGTGGGCGATGCCTCTGCGGCGGTGATGTACACCATCGGCAGAGACTGGGGCAGCCGCGATGCCCAGCATTTTTCCCAGTGGTATGAGCGGGAGTACGGAGTTGGGGTCAAGCAGTCCAACCTTCTGTTTTTGCTGGAGACCTGGTGGTGGCCTTTTACGGCGCAAGGGTGGGGCAAGTGGGAGGTGGAAACCGAGTCCAAACAAAAAGGGTTCCTATTCATCAACCTGTTTGACTCGCTGGTGGCCCGCACCTTGGGCGATGTGGGCAAGCCGGTTTGTCACCTCTATGCCGGGCTATTTGCCGGATTTTTCTCTGCTATGACTTCCCGCGAGCTGGCCTGCATCGAGATCCAGTGCTACGCCATGGGGGAGACCTATTGCAAGTTTTTGCTGGGCGGGCAAGAGCGCATCGATGCCGCCAATTTCTGGGTGAGCGAAGGGGCCAGCGCCCGCGAGATCGAGCAGCGTTTGCACCAACTGTGAGGTCTGCCTGTGGCTTTTGCAATCCTTCCCTTGCCACTTTGGAGAAACGCCCATGGTCACCCTCAACCTAGACACCGATCTGGACTTAACCCAGCCGCTGGCGGTGTTTTTACAGGGGTTGAACTGGGATAACCGGCCCTTGGCCAAAGCTCCCTTCGCTCCAGAATCGCTGTCGGACTCCCCCCTGTTCTTGGCCCAGTCGGTAGGGCAGTTTTTTGCCGGCTGCAATTGGTCGGGCGTCCGCCCGCGCCCTGAGCCACCGCCGGAGCTGCCGCCAGAGGATCCCTTTACGCTTGAGGATTTTGCCGCTTTGTTTGGTGGAGCCTTGCTCTAGCCCTGCTTTGCCCCAACTTGGGTTTTGCTTCCTCGAGCCGCTCGATCTTTTGACTCGTTTTGAGACTGGTTTTGAATCGGGTTTTTTAAGGAGACCTCACCCATGAATGACCTTCACTCCTGGCCGGAGCGCATTGCCGATCGAGAAGGGGATTACCTGACGCCCGACGATCTGCAGGATCTCATCCGCTACGCTCTCTCCTTTCAAGAGCGGCTGCATCTCTACCAGGTTTTGCAACAGCAGGAGATGGCATGGATCGAGAAGGTTCTGCAACAGCACGGGTACAGCGGTGAGGCAGAATCCTCTCTCACCCCCACTCAGCGCCTCTTGGCCCGGCAACTGGCCTTCTGCTTGCGCTCCCTGGGCCTGAGCTTGTTGTTGGGGGATCCCTTGCCCCTGCAGCAATGGAGTTGTGGGGCGATGGAACGTCATCTGGGTTTGCCGGAAGCGCTCCAGCAGTTGCAGGCGGTGGTGCAGGGATCCCTGCCGGCGGAGCAGCAGGGTTTGCTTGCCCCCTGCTGGCAAGCGCTACAGGCTGTCTGCACCCCTTCCCCAGAGCGGCTTGAGCCAGAATTTGCTCCTCAAACCGAGACTGCAGCTCCGTCGGAAGAAGCGCTCACCTTGATGCACATGTTCGTCTAAACCAAGGGGGCTTCCTATGAATTCAATGGTGACCGCGCTGATGCAACAAAGTGAGGGCCGCTATCTGCGCCCAGACGAGCTGAAAACCCTACACGCCTATGTGGAAGGGATCCCCAAACGAGTCCGCCTCTATCAAGTCCTGCAGGCCAAAGAGCAAGAGCTGGTGGAGCGGGTGATGGAGAAGTTCCAGCCGATGATGCCGAATTTGCCCCGCCAACATGGGCACCTGGCCTGGGAGCGTTGCCGCCGCGATCTCCTCATGGTGTGGCGCTACTGCTGCCTGGCCATGCTGCTCAACGATGAGGATTACCTGCGGGATAAGTTGCTCTACTGGCTGGAGACGATCCTGAAGTCCTTCAAGATGCGTGACCAGTGCCAGCCTGCCTATAAGTTGATGCTCGACTCCCTCAGCGCTGTCTTCGGCCCCGAAGAGAGCGAGGCCATCCGCCCCTACGTGCTCTTGGCCAAGTCGATGCTGGTCAACTGAAGTCAATGGGCTCTCGATCCATCCACCAATTACTGTATACAGCCCACTCCCTACTCATCCATTCCTTGCCCCTATGGCCAGATGAAGACACTCCCTACTATCCCAGTGCTCCGTGCTGCTTGCCCAAGCGCTCCGCGCCGCTCACGCGACCACCCCCAGCCCCTCTCCCCAGGGGAGCTCGCCCAAGCGCTCCGCGCCGCTCACGCGACCACCCCCAGCCCCTCTCCCCAGGGGAGCTCGCCCTCACCCCCAGCCCCTCTCCCTGAGGGAGAGGGGAGCTGGGATCCAGGCAACCAACTATTTTGTTGCTATTTGAAATGACCGTGAAAGCCTCAGTTGCAGCCGCCCTCAAGTCCGTCCATCTCCCCGAGAGGAAAGCCATGATCACCCTGCAAGAGATCCTGCCCGGCCACTGCTTTAGCCCTGCCTACTACATCCGTCCCGACATCCACAGCGGCCTGCTCTACAGCCGGGGAGGATACCGCCTGGCGGCCTTTCCCATGCCTCTCCTGGAAGCCATCTACGCCGGCTTGCGCTACGAGACCGGGCAAGCCACCCGTGTCATCCTCTACAACTGTGGCCGCGAGTGGGGAGAAGCATTTTTCCGCCGCATCGAAGACGAACTCTCCCGCTACTACCAGCAACCGCTGCAGGAATTGCCGCTGGGGATCTTCCTGGATGCCCTCAGCGAGCTCTGGGCCACCCACGGCTGGGGACGCCTAGAGCTGGATTTTTCCGCTGCTGACCGCGGCTTGGTGGAGGCTAGGATCCGCAACTCCGGCTTTGCCCTGGCTGCTCGTGCCAGCCTCAGCCCAGAGGAGCTGTCTGCGCAGCGGGAGCCTGCCGGCTATCTGGAGGCAGGAATGCTGGCGGGCCTCTTCTCGTTGCTCTCAGGCCGGGATCTGGTCTGTGTGCAGACCACCTGCGAATCTTTGGGGGCCGACCTCAACCGCTTCCTCATCGGCACGGCTCAGCGGCTGCACAATTGCGAAGAATGGGTGCGCAGGGGCCTCTCCCACGAGGAGATTTGGGATCGGCTGGCCGCCGGTTCCTAGCCCTGGCCAGCAGGGTTTTCAAAAGCTGGCTAGGGCAGGTAGGGTTGGAAATCTTGGGTGACCGTCAGGGTCAAGTTGGCGTTGGGATCGATCACCGCCACCTCCGGCGCCGTCACATTGCCGATCACGGCCCCTGCTGCCGCTCCACCTAGCACCTTCTCCGTCGAGATCACCCGGTCGCCGAACAGGCCGCCCAAGATCGCCCCTGCCGCCGCCCCGATCAGGGCATCTTGCACGATCGCTTCCCCAGAAGTGTGGCGGGGATCCTTGCGCAGCGGGATTACCTGGCTTTGGGCGTAGAGAGGATAGGATTGGCCGTTGAAGATCAAGGCCCGCGAGACAAACTGGGTGCCGCCGCTCACCGGCTGGAATTGGCCTTCTAGGATAGCTCCCGCCGGCACGACCATGTTGCCGTAGATATCCCGCAGGGGAGTCTCCAGGCTAAGGCTGACGGCACGGGTTTCGCCAGGGGCAATCAAGAGGGCTTCCGGAGAGCGATGCACGGCTTGGATGAGATCCCCAGAGCGCAACAGCAAGGTGGTTTGCAGTTGAAAGGGCTGGCTTGGCTCATCAGGGGGAAGGGGGTTCACCGGGCGCCATCCCTGGCCGGGGGGCGGTGGCGGCAAGGGATCCCTTTGCGCCAAAACCGGGGTGGCTGCCGGTAGCCAGAGAAAACCGGCAAGTAGAGGAGCCAACAGACGACGGGCTGGGTTGGTCATGGTCTTACCCCCGATCTACCACTTCTACGTTAGCTGTAAGCCGGCCAAAGCTGGGGACAACAGCCCTGTCTGGCCTTCTATCCCCATCAAAGCCAGTTGGATATAGGGTGGCTACTCCAGGCAAGCAGATTCTGCTGCTCTTCAACCCAGATGGAAGTACGGAAAAGCGCCGCGGCTGCCGCCTTGGGATCCCTGCTGTCCATGCTAGATTAGGCCCTAGGTTTCGCAGGGGGCCAAGGTATTTCTGCGCTCCCAGCTCTTCTCTTCCTTGACTCAGGTAGCTATGAAGCGCAGCACATCCATGCCGGGCCAACCTTCTCCCAGTTCAGAAGCTTCTGCTCAACCTGCCCGTTTGCATCAGCAGGACGGAGTTCGTTCCTTTTTTGAGCCTTTGGCCGTTCTTAAGTCTCTTCTCTCGCCGCTGCTGCTGGTGCTCTTGGGCATTGGGCTAGGAGCAGCTCTCATGGGAAGCAACGGAGTATCTGCGCAAACGACGGCAACCCCGCCCCAACTGAACCTGAATTTTATCGCCGAGGTGGCGCAAAAGGTGGGGCCGGCGGTGGTGCGCATCGACTCCGAGCGGACGGTGCGCGTTCCGGGCGCTTTTCCAGAGGAGTTCTTTAGCGATCCCTTCTTCCGGGATTTCTTTGGCCAAGCGATCCCTTCCATCCCCCGCCAACGGCGGCAACAGGGCACTGGCTCCGGCTTTATCATCAGCCCGGACGGCCAGATCATCACCAACGCCCATGTGGTCGAGGGATCCGACAAGGTGACGGTGACGCTCAAGGATACCCGCAGCTTTGACGGCAAAGTAATTGGCACCGATCCGGTGACGGACATTGCGGTGGTGAAGATCGAGGCCCAGAACCTGCCGACGGTGAAGCTGGGCCGCTCCGAACTGCTGGAGCCGGGCCAGTGGGCCATTGCCATCGGCAACCCCCTGGGGCTGGACAACACCGTAACCGCTGGGATCATCAGCGCTTTGGGCCGCTCCAGCGGCGAGATCCGCGTGCCCGACAAGCGGGTGTCTTTTATCCAGACGGATGCGGCCATCAACCCCGGCAACTCAGGCGGCCCCCTGCTCAATGCTCAAGGGGAGGTGATCGGGGTGAACACGGCTATCATCCAAGGGGCGCAAGGGCTGGGCTTTGCCATTCCCATCGAGACAGCCCAGCGGGTGGCCAACCAGTTGATCGCCCGCGGCAAGGTGGATCACCCCTACCTGGGCATCCGTATGCTCACCCTCACCCCCGACCTGAAGGAACGTCTCAACCAGGATCCCAACAGCCGCATTTTCGTGACGGTGGATCAGGGGGTGCTCATCGGCGAGGTGATCCAGGGATCCCCGGCAGAGCGGGCGGGCCTGCGCGCCGGAGACATCATTCTTGCCATCAATGGCCGCGCCGTCACCACCGCCGACCAAGTGCAACAGGAGGTGGAGCGCACCGAGGTGGGCAGCACCCTGGAGCTGGAGATCGAGCGAGCTGGGCGGCGGCAGAAGATCCGGGCCGTCACCGGATCGTTCCCGGCCCCCGGCAGAGGCTAATGGGATGGGGTTGAGGCTCTGGGGCGGGGCAATGCCGGTAGTGCCGCTGTCGCTCTTGCAGTTACGGATCGGGGACAATAATGGTTTAATGGTGGCTTAACAGTCGCAACTTCCTGGCCCAGGCCGGAACACTCTCGGCAGGGCCGCTTGTCTCGAGTTGGGGATCCCTTTTGCCATGCTCAAAACCACTCGTCGCCTGGCTCTGCTGGCCCTCTCGGGGCTGGCCGCCCTTGTTCTTGCCCCTCAAGCGGGCCTTGCCAAACCGATTGTGGTCGGCTCTAAGGACTTCACCGAGCAGTTTATCTTGGGGGAAATGTACGCCTTGGCTCTGGAGGCGGCGGGGTTGGCGGTGGAGCGCAAGCTCAACCTGGGGGGAACGCCGGTGGCCCATGCCGGCCTGCTGAGCGGCGAGATCGATCTCTACCCGGAGTACACTGGCACCGGCCTGCTGACGGTGCTCAAGCTGCCCAGCAGCAGTGACCCGGCCCAGGTATACGCGACGGTGGCCCGCGAGTACGAGCGCCAGTTCCAATTGGTTTGGCTGGATCCGGCCCCCATGAACAACACCCAGGCCCTGGCCATGACCCGCGCCAGAGCGGCGGAGCTGGGCATCACTACCCTCTCAGACATGGTGGCCAGAGCAGGCGAGCTGGTGATGATCGGGCCGCCGGAGTTTCAAGCCCGCGAAGACGGCCTGCCGGGACTGCGAGCGGTCTACGGCAACTTTCGCCTCAAAGCCTACAAGGCGGTGGATCCCGGCCTGCGCTACCAGGGCTTGGTCAATGGGGAGGCGGATGTGGCGGTGGCCTTTGGCACTGACGGGGAAATTGCCGCCTTTGACCTGGTGGTGCTCAAGGACGACAAGCAGCTTTTCCCCCCTTACCAGGTGGCGCCGGTGGTGCGCAAAGATACCCTGGAGGCCAACCCCGGCATCGCCACTGCTTTGAACGCCCTTGCTCCGTTGCTGACGGACGAGGTGATGCAGCGGCTGAACTACGAGGTGAGCGGCAAGCGCAAGGAGCCGGCAGAGGTGGCGAGATCCTTCTTGGTGGAGGCCGGTATTTTGAAGGAATAGCCGTTGCCCGAGGCCCCGGCGTGAGCACCCTTGAATTCGAGCGGGTATCGCTGCGCTTCCCCCACAGTTCCCGTCCGGCTGTGGAGGAGTGCAGTTTTTCTGTGGCCTCAGGCCAGTTGGTGGTCATCCTCGGCCCTTCCGGCTGCGGCAAAACCACCCTTCTGAAGATGGTGAACCGGCTGCTGGAGCCCACCCAAGGACAGATTCGCCTGGATGGGCAGGATATCCGCCACTTTCCGGTGACGGCGCTGCGCCAGCGCATCGGCTATGTCATCCAGCAGGTGGGGTTGTTTCCCCACATGACGGTGGCCCAGAATGTGGCGGTGGTGCCGCGACTTTTGGGCTGGCCAAGGGAGCGCATCCGCGAGCGAGTGGACGAGCTGCTCAGCTTGGTCAACTTGCCCCCCCAAGAATACCGACGTCGCTACCCGGCTCAACTCTCAGGCGGCCAACAGCAGCGGGTGGGGCTGGCGCGGGCGCTGGCCGGGGATCCGGATCTGCTGCTGATGGACGAACCCTTTGGGGCCCTCGACGCCATCACCCGTAGCAAGCTACAAGATGAGATCCTGCGCCTGCAGCGGCAACTGAGAAAGACCATCCTCTTCGTCTCCCACGACGTGGAAGAGGCGCTGCGCCTGGCAGATCGCATCTTGGTGATGCAGCAGGGGCGAGTGGTGCAGTTCGATACTCCCTTTCGACTGCTCACCCAGCCGGCCACCCCCTTTGTCAGAGAGCTATTGGGGGCAGACGACATGGTGCGGCAACTGAGCGTGCTGCGGGTGGAAACGGCGATGGAGCGGATCCCGCACAACCACCAGATCCAGGAGGGGGCGGTGGTAAAGCCCCACGAAACCCTACGGCGGGCCTTGTCGCTGCTGCTGCGCACGGGGGCGGCGGCTCTCACGGTGTGGGAAGACGGGCGGGCTATCGGCATCGTTACCCTGGATCACATCCGCCATCTGGCCATGCTGGAGGGGGGATCCGCATGAGCTACCTTCTCCGCCATCCCGGCTTGGTGTGGCAGCTTACCCAAGAGCACCTAGCAATGGTGGCGACGGCCTTGGGGATTGCGCTGGTGCTGGCGCTGCCGTTGGCTTTGCTGGTTCACCACGTGCGCTGGCTAGCTCTACCGCTGATGGGGATCCTCAGCATCCTGTACACGGTGCCCAGCCTGGCTCTAATCATTTTGTTGATCCCTTGGTTCGGGCTCAATGCCCGCTCGGTGGTGGTGGCGATGGTGCTCTACTCGCAGGTGATCTTGGTGCGCCACCTGTACGTGGGTTTGCAATCAGTGGAGCCGGCTCTTCTGGAGGCAGCCAAGGGTCTGGGGATGAACCTCTGGCAGCGGTGGTGGCAGGTGCAGCTACCCCTGATGCTGCCGGTTGCCCTGGCCGGCTTGCGGCTGGCGGCAATTGTGGCCATTGCCATTGCCACGGTGGGGGCCAAGTTTGGGGCAGGGGGGCTGGGCACCCTGCTTTTTGAGGGCATTGCCCAGGCCGGTCGCTACGACAAAATCTGGGCTGGATCTCTAGCGGTGGGATCCCTGGCCTTGCTGGTGAACACGGCTCTGCTGGGGCTGGAGTGGGCGGCTCGCCGCGGCTGAGGGGATAGGCTTTCATCAGGTCTATCTTCGTTTCTGTGGGACGACGCTGGGTGTAGCATGGCTGAGCAACCAAGGACTCCGTCTCCCTGGCGCGAGCGGGTGAGGGATTGGCCATCCCGCAGCGATGTGGAGCTGATGGAAGCGCTCACAGCAGGGCATTCTGTTGCCCTGGCTGTACTCTACGATCGCTATGCCGGCTTGATCTGTGGGCTGGCCCTTAAGATCCTGGGCCATGCGGCCGAGGCGGAAGATCTGACTCAGGCGGTGTTTGTCGAACTGTGGCACAAGCCCGACTATGATCCGCGGCAGGGATCCGTGAGCAGTTTTTTGTGTGCGTTGACCCGTTCGCGAGCCATTGAGCGTCTGCGCTCCCAGGATAGCCATCAACGTTTTTTGAAACACTGGCAACCCCTGCTCGCCGCCGATGGCAGTGCTCCGATCCCTTTTGAGCAGCTCTCCCTCGAGGAGCGACGGCAAGCGGTGCAGGAGGCCCTCAGCCAACTGCCGGAAAGCCAACGGCAGGTTCTCGAGCTGCTCTACTACCAGGGGTTGAGCCAGGCGGACATTGCCCAACACTGGGGGATCCCGCTGGAGGCGGTTAAAGCCCGCACTCGCCAGGCCCTCTGCAAGTTGCGGGAATCGCTCTCCTTGGAGTTAAGTTCTGGGTCTGAAGCCGCCTCGCCCCCTTCATCAGAAGCACAGGAAGAACTGGCCGGCTATCTGCTGGGGGACTTGTCTCCTGAACAGGCAAGCGCCCTGGAGGCACGCCTAACCCAAGACCCGCGGTTGCTGGCAGAGTTGCAGGCCCTGCAAGAAACCCTGCATCTGCTGCCCTATGGGTTGCCAGGGGTGATTCCGCCGGCCAGCTTGCGGGGCAAGGTGATGGCAGAGGCGGGCATTGAGGAGGCGCTGACCCCTCTTCAGCCGGCACTGTCCTCTCTGGGGTTCGGTCGCCTCACGGCTGAGTGGCGCTGGGTAGGGGGCTTGGCGGCAGGGGCCTTGGCTTTGCTGGTTTTCGACAACTGGCGACTGCGGCAGGCGCTGCAACTGGCCCGGCTAGAATCGGTGCAGACATTGTCCCATCTCTTGCAACAGCCGGGATCCCGTCTGGTGAACTTGCAGGGAGAGGTGGGGTCGGCCAACCTGCTGTTGCGCCCAGGAGAGTGGCAGGAGGTGGTCTTGGCGGCAAGGGATCTGCCCCAACCGGCCCCTGGAGAGCGTTACCACCTCTGGCTCAAGCTGGACGACGGCGAGATCCTCCACTGCGGCACCTTTCAGGTGGATGCCCAGGGATCCGCACTTGTGGCCTTGCGCCCGCCACACCCGCTGCCAGAGGGCGCCCGCCCCCAAGAGGTGCTGGTTACGGCCCAAGCCGCTGCCGTCCCTCGCCAACCCCAGGGTGAGGTTCTCTTGAAAGCCAAGGTGTCTTGGGAAAAGTGAAAGGGAAGATGCGGGGATTGGCTTTGTCGGTGGGGTTGGCCCTGCTGGCTCTGTGGTGGACGGATCCCACCCCAACCACCCTGAGCCGATACACCACTTCCTTGCAGGAGCGCACTCCCTCGCAGCTCCACAACATTCGCCAGGCTGCCCAAAGCCTGGATGGGGTTTACATTCAGCCAAGGGCAGTTTTTTCTTTCAACCAGGTGGTAGGGCCGCGCACCCTCGAGCGGGGCTATCTGCCTGCGCCGGTATTCATGGTGGCCGAAACCCTGGATTCGGTTGGGGGCGGGATCTGTCAAGTCTCCTCCAGCCTATACAACGCTGCTCTGCTGGCGGGGCTGGAAGTGGTGGAAAGGCACCCCCATTACCGCCCCGTGGAGTCGGTGCCCCCCGGCCTGGATGCCACCGTTTGGTACGGCTTGGCCGACCTCAAGCTGCGCAACCCCTTCCCTTGGCCGGTGCGCCTGCACCTTCAGATCCGCGGCCAAAATCTCATCGTGTCGGTGCTGGGACGGGGATCCCGCCACGCCCTCCAGATCTCCCCCATCCGCGTGGAGCAGCAGCGGCTGGATCCCCAGCATTTGCAGGTGAGCGTCTATCGCGGCAACAAGCTCCTCTCCCAGGATCGCTATGTCCTGGATCCCTAGAAAGACCGTCTTAGCCCACCCCTCAGGAGCCCATCCCAGGCCACCTCAACAGCAGCACCGGGATCCTTGTAAAGCTTTATACCCAAAATTCAGCGACAGGGTCGGCGACAACCCTCAAACCCTGATTCTTCCGTTGACCCGGTCGATCCCTTGCTGGGCAAGGGTTTCAGGCCCCTCGGCGACAAAAAGTGAGGGGAAATTGCCGCCCAAAACGAGACCCTGTCGATCTGGGCCCCTGGATTGGGTAAGGGCTATAGTCGGGGAGAGTTGCTTCCTTTCGGGGAAGTGGAATTAATGGAAACAAAACAAATGTGATCCTCTTTCACTTCTAGCCAGCTCCCACCTGGATAGTCGGGGCTGCGGCTGCCGCGGCCTGCTTTTAAGAGCTGGATCCCGGCTTCCACCTGATCAAAGGTGGGGTGGTGGGGCAGCACCAGGGACAAAAATCGGAACATCACCTGTCGCTGCAGGGCTAAGGGGGCGGCCCGCAAGGGATCCCGTCGCAGCCCTGGCAAAGTGGGCTCATACACCTGCGCCCAGAGCTGATCTGCCTGGGCTACCACCAGCTCGTGTTCTGCTTGTAGCAGCGTGGCAGCTCGGTTCAGAGCCACTTCCAGTTGGGGGTTAAAGTGTTGCTTCAGGTAGGGCATCACCTCTAGGCGGAGGCGGTTGCGGCCATGGGCCAGATCTTGGTTGCTGCGATCCGGCCAGACCGGCAACTGGTGCTGCCGGCAAAATTGCTCGGTTTCCCAACGAAAAAGGCCCAGCAGGGGGCGCACCAACCGGGCAGAGGTGGGATCCCGCTCGTCCAGGCGGCGCTGCCAATCTAGGCTGCTCAGCCCGGCGGCTCCTGTCCCCCGCAGCAAATTCCACAACAACGTCTCTGCGCGATCGCTGGCCGTATGCCCCATCACCACGGCGCTGCACTCCCAAATGCGGGCCCATTTGTCCAACTGTTGGTAGCGCCAAGCCCTGGCCCCTGCCTCATCTCGGCGGATGGGATCCGCAGTTGCAACGGCATGGATTAGCCCCTGCTGCTGCAGCCATCGCTGCAAAAAGCGGGCACACTCCGTTTCGTCCGCCGACCAACGGTGATCACAATGCAGGACAAACAGCTTCCAGTCCCAGCGAGGCTGCAGATCCCGCAGGATCTGGAGCAGGCAAAAGGAATCTTGACCGCCGGAAAAAGCCACCAGCAAGCGCTCGCCGGGGTGAAGAAGCTGCCGCTGCCGGATGGCGTGTTGTACCCGCAGGTGAAAAGAAGAGAGCCTGGTCACAGCTTGCTATTGCTCGGGTGCAGCCCAGACCCTGCCCCCCTAAGCAAGAGCCCGAGTCAGGTGAGAGGCCACCGCCTGCACAGCCGCAATGCTGCGCTCGTAGGCCATTCGGGTCGGCCCCAGCAAGGTGACAGTACCCAGAGGAGCCGAGCGGCGGTGGTAAGTGGCAGCGATAACCGTACAGTGGTGCAAAGACTCCAGCGGGTTCTCGCTGCCGATGTAGATGATCACCGGGATATTGCGGTCGGGCTGTCCTGAATCGTTCCCCCTTGAGCCCCCATCGGTCAAATGGAGCCCAATCATTCCCTGGAGTTGCTCCGCCCCTTCCTCGATCAACTGCATCACCGCCTGCACCTGCCGGGCTTGGGAAAACTCCGGTTGACGCATCAGCTCTGTCATGCCGGCACTGAACACCTGCCCGAGAGATGGCCGCAGATAGCGTTGTACCACCGAGCGCAGCAGTTGCTGCAGCCAATGGCTGTAGGCGCGAAACTCTTCATCCAGCTTCAGCCAGCTCAAATCCTGCAACTCGGCAAAAGTCTTGCCCCGCAGCTTCAGGGTGAGGAAGTTGCTGAGCAATCGCAATTCATCTTCCAGATCCTCTTGGCAGTCGCTGGGCCACTCGGGTGGGCTGACCAAGGCCGAATGGGTTTGATAAGAATCGGTAACCACCAACACCATCACCCGCCCTGGCGCCACCGACACCAACTGCACGTGGTGAATGGCCACCACCGGCCCCTGGGGTGGGGTGATCAGAGCAATGCAGCCGCTCAGATGGGCCAAAAGCTGGGCCACCCTCTGGAGAAGACTGTCCAGGTCGTCGCCCAGCTCGCGGCCAAGCTGATCCAGCAACTGCTGCAGAGCAGGATGGGGATCCGGCTGAGGAGCATCGCAGGGGATCCCATCCATGTTGGCAGAGGTCAACAGATCGTTTACATAGACCCGATAGCCAAAGTCGGAAGGAACCCGCCCGGCGGAGGTGTGGGGCTGAAACAGTAACCCAACCTGCTCAAGGGTGGCCAAGTCGTTACGAATGGTGGCCGTGCTCACCCCAAAGTTATAGGACTGAGCCAAGGTTTTGGAACCGACAGGTTCAGCCGTCGCAATGTAGCTGCGCACCGTCGCCCAGAGAATCTTGCGCTGTCTGGGAGTCAGTTCGAGTTTCATAGCTCATCAAAAGAACCTAGTCAATCCATATCAAAGGAAACTGCTAAACAAAGCCGGTAAATTGCTCCAAGATAAATCAACTCAGGGCCGAGATACAAATCTAAACAAACCTTGACGACTACTACACCTATTTATCTATTGTTACTCTTTCAGGAGAGGCTGCCCAGGAAGGAAGATGCAACATCGGGTACCGAGACCGTCAGTGCTGGAGAAGGGCGGGTGGTTCCTCATACAACTTGGGAGCCTCTTGTTGGCCCAGAGGTGGTACAAGTTAAATCAACTCTAGGCTAACGTGGCGCCCTGCCGTCTCTTCTGTATCGTTTTGTATCTTTGAGGTGACCTCATGTACCTGTCTCCCCAGGAGAAAGACAAGTTGTTGATCTACCTGGCGGCCCAGTTGGCTCGGGATCGGCGGCAGCGAGGCCTCAAACTCAACTACCCCGAGGCGGTGGCCTACCTGAGCGCAGCCGTTTTGGAGGGGGCACGGGAAGGGAAAACGGTTGCCCAGTTGATGAGCGAGGGGCTGACCTGGCTGAGCCGAGAGGACGTGATGCCTGGGATCCCGGAGATGATCCCGGAAATTCAAGTGGAGGCCACCTTCCCCGACGGAACCAAGCTGGTGACCCTGCACCACCCCATTCGCTAGCTGCTTTCTAAGGATCCCCCAACGACTCACAGACTTCAGGAGGTTGCCACCATGGCTCGCCAACCCAAAACCCCGCCTGCTGCGGACCCTGCACCGGTTCTGATCCCGGGGGAGCTGCTGCTGGCAGAGGATCCCATCCAAGCCAATGTCGGACGGGCCAGCGTGACCCTGGAGGTGACCAACCGAGGGGATCGGCCCATTCAGGTGGGATCCCATTTTCACTTTTTCGAGGTGAACCGGGCTCTGGTGTTCGATCGCGCCGCCAGCTTTGGCATGCGCCTCAACATTCCTTCCGGCCAAGCGGTGCGCTTTGAGCCGGGGCAAACCCATCGGGTGACGCTGGTGGCTTTGGGAGGCAAGGGGCTGGTGCACGGCTTCAATCGGCTCACAGAAGGTACGGTAAGCTCTGCTGCCCAAAAGCGGCTGGCTCTGGCGCGGTTGCAGGCGTGGCTGGGCTAGGCCTGGACATAACGCCCCCCGAAGTATGCAGCTTTGGGCATCTGGGCTGAGGCTTGGCCATATCCCCACCTCGCCTCAGATCCAGGAGAGTAGGGCTATCCAATTCTTCCGTTTCTAGGAGCCGGCCAATGTCGGAGCGCGAGACCGTCTGGTGGATGTGGGTGCAAGGCTTGGGGCTCAATCTTTCGGGGTTGGCGCTGCTGGCTGCAGCAGGCGCTGCCTTTGGCCCTCTCAGTTGGACAAGTATGACGGTGGCGGTGATGTTGAAGCTCATCGGGGATAGCCAACTGCTGCGGGGCTACTGGCTTTGGCAAAGCCGGCGGCAACAGGTGGGATCCCAGCCCGTCGGCTCGGCAGCAGCGCTCCAAAGTCAAGTTTGAACGGTTACCAAACAGCCTGGTCGTGGATCTTCAGCTCCCCTCTCCCCCTGAGGGAGAGGGGGCGGGGAGCGCTTGGGCCGGCGGCAAAGTGTCTTAACCTTGTTGGAAACGACCGTAAGTGAGTTTGAAACAGCCCAACCCTCACCGCAAGTGGGCCACGGTCGCGCCGGTGCCGCCGTCTTGGGGATCCGCTGGGGCAAACCTCTGGACGCGGGGGTGATTTTGTAAGTAAGCTTGTACGCCGGCCCGCAAGCGCCCGGTGCCGTGGCCGTGGATGATCCAGACAGGGCCGGGGGGAGCTTGGGCAAAGTGCTGTTCCAGAATGGCCTCGGCATCGGCCACGGTTTTCCCCCGCAGATCGAGGGTGTTCTGGCTGGTGCGCAGGTTGAGGGGAGCGGTGGCTGCTGGGGCGGGAGGTGGGGCCTTGGGGCGTTGGCGCTGCTGGGCCTGCTGCTCGTCAATGGGATCCAACTGCTCCCGCGGCACCGTGAATTTGAGGATGCCGCTGCGCACCACATACACATCCCCTGTGACGGCGATCACCTCTCCCGTCTGCCCCAGGCCTCTCAGCCGCACCCGATCCCCCACCTCTGGCACAAACTCCCTATCCGCAGGCGGCGGCGAGGGAGAGTAGCGCTGCTGGATTTGCGCCAGCTCGGCCGTGATGCGCTGGGGATCCTCTCCCTGCTGCAATTTGCGGATGGCGGCGGCCACTTCCTGACGGGCGGCAGCCAACAGGGCTTGCAGACCTTGGTTTTGCTTGTGCTCCAGTTGGGCTTCCCGCTCGGCCATTTGGCGGCTGCGCTGCTGCATTTGCTGATATAAGCTCTCCAGCTCTCGATGCAGGGCTCCCACCTGGGCTGCCCGCGCTTCCAATTGGGCCCGCTGCGCTTCCAGCCCGGCAATCACCTGATCCACCTGGCTTTCTCCCTGCAGGTGCTGCTGGGCCCGTTGCAGGATCTCGGGATCCAGGTGCAGCCGTCGGGCGATGGCCAAGGCATTGGAGCGACCGGGGATCCCCCACAACAGGCGATAGGTGGGGGCCAGGGTGGTCTCGTCAAACTCCACCGAAGCATTTTCAAAGCCGGGATGTTGGTACTTCAGGGCCTTCAGCTCGCCGTAGTGGGTGGTGGCCAAGGTGAGCAACGCCTTTTCCGAGAGATACTCCAACAGCCCAGCCGCCAGGGCGGCGCCTTCTGTGGGATCCGTGCCCGCCCCCACCTCATCCAGCAGGACAAGGGCCGGCGCCGGGTCGGACTGCAGAACCCGCACCATGCGGCTGATGCGGTGGATGTGCCCCGAAAAGGTGGAGAGATTTTGTTGCAGGGATTGCTCGTCGCCGATGTCGGCATAAACGCCATCGAACCAGGGCAGTTGGGGCGGATCCTGAGCCGGCAGGAAGATCCCCGCCTTGGCCATCAGCGCCAACAGCCCCAAGGTTTTCAAGGCAACGGTTTTGCCGCCGGTGTTGGGGCCGGTGATAACCACGACACGAATGGACTCCGAGAGGGTGAAGTCGATGGGGATCACCTCCGCGCCCTGGCCTTCTGCGCGGCACTGCCACAACAGCAGAGGGTGGCGGGCCTGCCGCAGGCGCAGTCCTGCCGAGACAAACTGGGGGCGATGGCCGTCCAGCCAGAGACTGTAGCGGCCACGGGCCAAGGCCACATCCAGCCCCACCATCACCGCCTGCAGATGCTCCAAATCCTCGGCAACAGATCCCACCTGGGCCGAGAGGGCGGCCAAGATCCGCTCTTCCTCTGCCTGAATCTGAGCTTGGGTTTCCCGCAAGCGGTTGCCCAGTTCCACCACCGCATAGGGCTCCACATAGAGGGTGGCCCCGCTGGCAGAGCTGTCGTGCACAATGCCGCGGATGAGATCCCGCTGGGCGGCCTTCACCATCAGCACAAACCGCCCCTGCCGCTGGCCGATCAGGGTATCCTGTAGCGCCTGGGGGTACTGGCTCATCAACTGTTGCAGGCGCTCTTGGATCTGGCTGCGTTGCTGCCGTTGCTGCCGGCGCAGATCGGCAAGGACGGGGCTGGCACTGTCCCGCACCTCCCCCTGCTCCTCCAGACAGCGAAAGATCTCCTGCTCCAGTTCCGGGTAGGTGCGTAGGTCACTCACCCAAGCCTGCAGGCGGGGCAGACAGTCCTGGTCATCGATCAAACGGCGGATGCGGCGGGCGGATCCTAGAGTTGTAGCAACCTGCACCAGCTCTTCCCCGCTCAGGATCCCTCCCCGTTCGGCTCGTTCCAAGGCCGGCAGCAAGTTGTGGATCCCTGCCATGGAAACTCCGCCCGCCTGCGAGCGATCGAGGCGGATCGCCTCTTCAGTCTGCTCAAGATAGGCTTCGCTGTCGGCGCGACTCTGCCAGGGATCCAGCTCCAAGCAGGCGCGGCGGCCCAGCGGCGTGGCGGCAAAGGTGGCCAAGTGCTGACAGAGGCGGGGCCACTCCAGCAGTTCCAAAGTTTCTTGGCGGAGGGAGGAATCAGGCTGAGAAGAGACCGGAAGAGGGCACAAAGGGTTGGCCGTAGGCATTACTGAACCCATTGGCGATTCCAGATCAACGATTCCGGGAAGAACGGAGCTGCAATCGCTTCATCTCTTGCAAAAACTGCCGCTGATAGTTGAGGAAAGCAGTGTGCCACTCGCGGAAGCGACGCTCGCCATCACGCACCAACATCTGCCGATAGTGCTCGGAGTTGAGGCAGGGCTGGGCCGAGTTCATGGGGATCAACAAAAACGCTCTGATCCCATTGTGACAGGCTGCGGGACGCCCTTCACAGCTTCCGTGGGATCCCGCCTCCCTGCTTCTGCCCATGCAGGACGGGAGGATGCCGCCAGCAGCCTGCCATACTGGAAGAGTCACGGCACCTCAGATACTCAGGCCAAACTCGTGCGCAAACGAGTCACCCTAATCTTTCCCCGCCATTTGGTGAATGTCCCCGTCACCTATCGATTGGCCAAAGATTTTGATGTGGCCGCCAATATTGTGCGCGCCAGGGTAGCCCCCAACGAAGTGGGAACCTTGGTGGTGGAGCTCTCAGGGGACATCGACCAGGTGGAGGCTGGATTGGAGTGGGTACAGTCTCTGGGCATTGAGGTGGCCGAACGGGCCGAGGCAATTCAGATCGACCCCGATTTGTGTGTGGACTGCGGCTTGTGTACCGGAGTCTGCCCCACGGAGGCCCTCAGGATTTCCGCTCCCGACTGGAAACTGGAGTTCTCCCGCAACCGCTGTGTCATGTGCGAACAATGCGTTCCCACCTGCCCTGTTGGGGCGATCAGCGCGAGCCTGTGATCAGTTGGCCGAGTTGCCGACTCCCGCAAGCCGACAAATCCCTTTACAATGCTGTTAGATTTGTTTGACACGGTCAAATAGCTGCGGGACGTACTCGACATGGCTTCTACCCCATCGTTGATTTGGGCAACTTATGCCGGTTTGGCAATACTCTATCTGCTGGTGTTGCCGCTGTTGTCTTTGCTGTATGTGGACAAACGCTGGACTTCGGCTGGCGCTTGGGAAAAGGTGCTGATGTTTTTCTTAGTCTTGTTTTTCTTTCCCGGCATGGTGCTGGTGGCTCCCTTCATGACATTTCGACCCAAGCCTCGGTCGCTGTGAGGCCGGCCATTTGTCGATTACCGGGTCATGCGCAGATTGGATGTTCTTGGCGTCGGCCTAGGCCTGCTGTTGGGGGGCGGCGGCCTCTACGGCCTGCTGCTTTGGGCGGGCTTAGACACGGGGGCTGCGCAGCAGATATCCAGCGTGGTGCTTTTGCTGGCGTGCTTGGGCTGGACTTTGGGCTACCTGAGGCGGGTGCTGCGTGGGGAAATGACCTTGAAGGCTCAGTGGGCCAGCTTCGAAACCCAGCAAATCCAAGAGAAGCTCCATTCGCTCTCTGCGGAAGAGTGGCAGGCCCTACAAGCTGAATTGGCAGCCGAGCCAGAAGGGATCCCTGATGGGGTTGAGCAAGACAAAAATTGAGGCCACCGGACAGGCCGCGCCCAAAAGTTCGCTGGTGGGGCTCCGGGGTGGGCGCCCAGAAGGTTGGGTTTCCACAGCAGCACTTGTATATCCGGTTACTATTTGCTCCTCTTGAGAATGCTACATTACGCTCCGTGCGCGATTCTGACGTATGACGGATCAGCGGGTAGAGCAAGCCTTTAACTTTCCTTCTACATTTTCATCCCCTATGAGCAAAGCCATACTGCTGGCTCAGGGCCAAGCCTCACAAGTTCATCTCTGGAAGTTGGGACTGGAGTCGCAGGGACACTCTGTGGTGCTGGTTTCCCCCTGTGAAGCGTTGCTGGAGGTGGCAACCAGTCAGCCTCTGGATCTGGATCTGATGGTGGTGGACATGACGACGGGGCTGTTTAACCCCTATGCCTTTTGCCGAGAGTGCCAAAGCAAGCTGCCCAATATCCCTGTGATCCTGACTCATTATCCCGGTCGCCACATCGAGCCGGCAGAGCGACGCTGGGCAATTTATCAGGGGGCAGCGGATGTAATCCCTGGCTTGGCCGAGGCCGGGGATATTCTCCACTCCCTCGAGCGAGTTTACGAGGCTGCCAGATGGTTCTGGCCTATTGACACGGAGGCACTCTACAGGGCTCTGGAGCAAGCGGGTTTGTGGCCTGGCAAGGTCAGCCGTACATCCTCTTCCTCCACTCAGGCGCATCCTCCCACTGCCTCTTTACAACCCATCACAGCAGAAGAAAAACCAGGGCAAAAAGACTCGACCCCACAGATGAAGTACCGATTGATGTATCGGGGCCGCCCTGTTGGTGGGGCCTTAACTCAGCACCAGGGCTAGGGTGGCGCCCTGGGATCCCGTCTCGATCAACCGCAAGTCACCCCCGTGGGCTTGCAGGATGCGCTTGGCAATGTACAGTCCCAGACCTCCCGATCCGGTTGGGTAGCGCTGGCCGGCGATGTGG
The DNA here is from genome assembly GCF_047462375.1 of Synechococcus sp. H55.8. Lineage (NCBI taxonomy): Bacteria > Bacillati > Cyanobacteriota > Cyanophyceae > Synechococcales > Synechococcaceae > Synechococcus > Synechococcus sp. H55.8. The sequence goes on from NZ_JANSJC010000005.1 coordinate 101,665, forward strand.
ATGGGCTGGGCGATGTAGGGCTGGGCCAGCTCTTCCAGGGGAGCCGGCAGGCCAGGGCCATCATCCCGCACCTGGATCTGGCGAGGGCTGACGGTCAGCACCACCGCATGGCGGGCGTAGCGCAAGGCGTTGTCCACGAGATTCACCAGCGCCCGTTCCAGCTCGGCCTCATCGGCGTTGCCCCAGCCCTCTCCTTCCACGCGCAGGTCGATCCCCCGTTCTTGGGCCAGGGATCCCATGCGTTCGGCCACTCTTCTGGCCAAGGATCCCAGATCGCAAAGACGAGGGTGCAGCTCGATCTCGCCCCGCTCCAGGCGGTGGGCCTCCACCATTTTTTGCACCAGCGCCAGGTTGTGTTGGTTCTCCTCCAGGATGCGATCCAGCAGGGCAAGCCGTTCCCGGGGATCCAACTGCTGCTCCTGCTTGAAGGCGCTCAGCAGATGTCCAAAGGCGATGAGGGGAGTTTTCAAGTCATGCACCAAGGTGGCGATGAAGGCCTCCCGCCGCAACTGGTCGATCTGGATCTGGCGCAGCAAATGGGCAAAAGCCTGCCGCAGGATTAGGGCCTCTTGGGGATCCTGGGTACGAAGCAGCAAATTCCAACGGGCCGGCTGGTTGATCAAGGTTTCTAGGTGGGCCAACTCGCGGGCCAGCAAGGTGAGGGGGCGCAGGATCAAAGAAGACAGGACATAGCCCACCACCGCGGATAGTACCGCCAGCAACGGGATCCACAGCAGCAGCAGAATGATCCCTTCGGCACTAAATTGCGTGTCGGGCCAGATCCACTGCACCGACAGGATGAACACCAAGTTGGGGACAAAGGAAAGGCTGGCAATCACCAGCGCCACCTGCGTGCGCAAGCTGTGGGGAAAGCGGCGACGCCAAAACTCAAGGAGGCGGTGTCTCAAGGGGGAATGGAAGAGAGGCTTAACTTGAATTAGGCCAGAGACCAGCAGAGGGGTCAAGAGGGCCGGCGAAAAACAGGGGCACTCCCAACTGAACTGGGATCCCTGACACCCGATCCCTGCCGGGCAAAGAGTTGCGCCAGGCGCTCTGTCCCAGCCTGAATTCAAATCCAGAGCTGATTGGGACGCCTGGAGTGCTGAGAGAAGTCTTCCAGCCCCTAGGGTTATAGTCGTTTCAAACAGGATTGAGACACTTTGTCGCCAACCCAAGCGCTCCGCGCCGCTACCCTCACCCCCAACCCCTCTCCCAGAGGCCCTCACCCCCAACCCCTCTCCCAGAGGGAGAGGGGAGTTAGAACAGCGTTGTGTAGCAACAACGACGTAGAGAAACGTTGCATTGCCATTTGAAATGACTATAAAACCCGGCGGGCCTGGGCATGGGCGCGGCGTCCCCGTCGGGATTGGGATCGCGTGAATAGGCCATGAAAAAACCTCTGGGAGTCTGTCCGTGTTTCGACCCCAGAGGCTTCTTCTCTTCACTCCTCACCACTATTGAGCGTAGCTGCCCGCCGAAAGGTTGTCAAGCATTTTCCCATTGCGGTTGGCGCATGGGAAAGTGCGCCAGGGTGGCGCTGCCGTACAGAACCATCTGCCGGGGCTGTAGGTTCACCCGATCTACCCGCAGCTCCGTACCCCGCAAGGCCAACTGATCCAAGTCCAGAAGCCCATTCAGGTGATCGACCAAGGCCCGGCTCAACGCCAGCTCCGCCTCTGTATCACCCACAAACATCGGATCTGTAAAGCGGATGCGACGCTGCTCCACCACCTCAACCTGGGCGGAAAAACCAACGCGGAGAGACCTGGCCTCTGCTTGCTGTACGTTTGCCTGCAATTCCAGTCGACGCGCCGGAGTGATGGCGATACGAACGTGGTGGAAGGATAGGGATTTGCCATCCTGCCCTACCAAGGCCAGCCTGTTCAGCACAAAAGGCGTGTTGAAGGATTGGGCCAGATCGGCTTCGCTCAGCACCACCCGCATCGTGGCCTGTACCGGCTGGCGCAGCTTGATCTTCCCCTGCCAGATTTGGCTGAAATCAATGGCCACAGCATTGCAAAACAGCTCTAGGGCCGAAAGCCTCAGGCCGTTGTACATCTGCAGGTGCTGGCCCAACAGCTCAAAGCTGTCGATGCGTCCTTGCAACAGCTTGGCGACAGGCTCGACTCGCACACGCGCCTCCAGCCGCTCTACCTGCTTGAAGAGAGCGCGAATGGCTGCGCTCACGCCCCGACTGACCCAGTCAACAGCCATAGGATTCTCAAGGAGCAGTTCCGGCAGGAGTCCTGTAGTCATAGGGCAAGGTGAAGAGCGCCTACAGAGATCATAACCAACCATTAAGAAAAGTTACAAACACCGCCGCGGCTGCTCCTTCAGAGAGAAGTGCGTCCTTCTTGAATGGCCGAGCGGGCCACGGCTGCAATTCCCTGGTCGGTGGCGCGGGGCAGATGAAAGTACCGCCCGCCCGCCAGTTCCGCCAGCTCGGCGCCAAAGCCGGTGGTTACAAAGCGGCTCTGCGAGTCGATGAAAAGCAGCTTCAATCCCAGGGCACGGATGCGCAGGGCGATCTCCCGCAGCTCCTGCTTCAGGTCGATGGGATCGCCTTCGCTGCGTCCCAGGGAGCGGCTGAGGGGGATGTTGCCCCGGCCATCGGTGAGGGCCACCAGCATCACCTGACCCACGTCGCCGCTGGCGCGGGCGTTGACCCCTAGGCGCACCGCTTGGGTGAGGGCATGGGCCAGTGGGGATCCCCCGCCACAGGGCAGGGATTCCAGGCGGCGGCGGGCCAGCTCGATGGAGCGGGTGGGGGGCAGCAGCACTTCGGCAGCCTCGCCACGAAAGGCGATGAGGGCAACCTTGTCGCGGTTTTGGTAGGCCTCGGTCAGCAGGCGCAGGGCGGCGCCTTTGGCCGCTTGCATGCGGTTGAGGGCCATGGAGCCGGAGGCATCCACCACAAAGATCACCAAGGCTCCAGCTTTGCGGGCCAGCTTTTTGGCGCGGATGTCGCCGGGCTCGACGATGACGGCCCGCCCCGGCTGCCGCAGGCGGCGACTTTTCTGGTAGGGGGCAGCAGCCCGCAGGGTGGCATCGACGGCGATGCGGGGGTTGGCGCCCTGGGGCAGAATCGGCTTGATGTAACGGCCCCGGTCGGCGCTGAACACCAGGCTGCGGGATCCCGTTTTTCCCTGCTGGTTCAGAGATTGGGCGAAGGCCAAGAGGCGCGGGTCGAGGGCCACCTGCTCAGGATCGAAGAAAAACTCCTGCGGCAGGCTGAGATTTTCCGGCTGGGGATCCGTTTCCTCCTTGTCCTCACCGGCGTTGTCGGGGTCTGGCGGCGGGGGATCCGGCTGTTGCGATTGGGGTGGCGGCGGGGGTTGCTCGGGGTCGTAGCGGGCGCGGGGCAGCAGCACCAGTTGTACCGCCTGTTGTAGATCTTCGGCTACCAGGCGATCCCGTCCCTCCAGCGCGGCCAGGGCACAGGCGGCCCGCAGGGCAAACTGCTCCCCTCGATGGCCTTGGACGTTGCCGCGGATGGCCTCTTGCACCAGGTAGTGGATCTGTTCCCGCCGCGGTTTAACCTGGGGCAGCCACTCCCGCGCCAGGATAATCTGGGTGCGGATTTCCTCCAGTTCCGCCTGGTGTTCCGCCAGAAAAGGGTCGGGGGCATCGCCGAATTGGTTGGCCCGCTGGGCGATCTCCCGCCGTTCCTCCAGGCTCAGCTCCCGCTCCAGCGGCACCACCATGGCCAGGCGATCCAGCAGGTGGGGGCGCAGGGATCCCTCTTCGGGGTTGTAGGTGGCCACCAAGAGAGGCCGGCAGGGGTGCTGCAGGCTTAGCCCTTCCCGTTCCAGGCGGTTTACCCCCTCCCCTACCACCGTCAGCAGCAGGTTGACGATGGCGTCGTCTAAGAGGTTGATGTCGTCCACATAGAGCACGCCCCGGTGGGCGGCGGCCAAGAGCCCCGGTTGGAAAACCGTTTCCCCCTGCCTCACCGAGGCCTCCACATCCACGGATCCCAAGAGCCGATCCTCCGTCACCCCCAAGGGAATCTGGACAAAGGGAGGGGCCATCACCCGGGTGGGGGGCGTTGTTCCCTGGGGGTAGCGGGCCTTGGCCCAGTCTGACCAGGTCTCGGGCCGCGCCGGGTCGTCGTTGCAATAGGAGCCGGCAATCACCTCGATAGGAGGCAGCAGGGCGTGGATCCCTCGGGCTAAAACCGACTTGGCCGTGCCCCGTGGCCCCACCAGCACCACCCCTCCCAAGCCGGGATCCACCGCCGCCAACAATAGAGCCAGCTTGGCGGTTTGCTGTCCGACCACGGCGGTAAGAGGGAAGGTGCGGGGAGGGGCCAGGGTTGCAGATCCCGAAGGGGACTTAGGGAGGTGGGTCATCGACGGTTAGATCTTGGCGATCTTTTGAGAATCTTCCCAGATCCAGGGCAGATTGAGAGCTGTACACCCCAGTCTATCGTTTTCAAGCGACGCACCGCTTGCGCGACCGAGATTTCTAGGGACGTTCCCAGACCGCTCTGCTCCCTCACCCCCAGCCCCTCTCCCAAAGGGAGAGGGGAGATTGAGATAGCGCTCCGCGCTGCCGGGGCGAACGAGGCAGCAAAGGGTTTCCGGAAAACTGGAGATGTCCCTGTTGAACTGCTGCTGTTTCGTTTTATGGCTGCTCAGGATGGTCGTAGCTTCAGGGGGTGGCGATCATCACATGCTTGGTAATCTGATAGTCGCGCACCGCCTCGGCGGAAAGATCTTTGCCAAATCCCGATTGTTTGAAGCCGCCATGGGGAGCCTCAGAGGCAATGGGAATGTGGTCGTTGATCCAGACGGTGCCCACCTCCAGCTCAGCGGCTAGTTTCATGGCTCGTCCGATGTCTTGAGTCCACACAGAAGCCGCCAACCCGTATAGGACGTCATTGCCCAGGCGTAGCGCCTCCGCTTCTTCGCGGAACGAGCCGAGCGTGAGAACCGGCCCAAAAACCTCACTCTGCACGATCTCCGCTTTTTGATCGACATTGGCAATCACTGTGGGTTCGTAGTAGTAGCCCCGGTCAAACTGGGAAGGGATCCGCCCGCCGGTCAGCACTTTGGCCCCTTCGGCTTTGGCCCGCTCCACAAATCCCATCACCCGCTCCCGCTGGGCTGCCGAGACCAAAGGACCCATCTCCACCCCCGCCTCAAAAGGGGATCCCAGTGTCACTTTGCGCATCGCCTCCACAATGGCCTCCTGCACCTGCGCCAGCTTGCTCTCGTGCACATAGACGCGGGTGGCTGCCGTACAGTCCTGGCCGGTGTTGAACGTGGCGGCGAAGGCGGCCTTGGCGGCCACGCTTTCCACGTCGGCATCTGCAAAAACCAGGAAGGGCGCTTTCCCCCCCAACTCCAAATGCACCCGCTTCAGGGTATTGGCGGCGGTGCGCATCACCTGCTTGCCGGTGGCGGTAGAGCCGGTAAGGCTGACCATGCGCACCTGCGGGTGCTCCACCAAAGCTTGGCCGGTGGCATTGCCCCCGGTAACAATGTTCACAACCCCCGGCGGGATCCCGGCTTCAGCGATCAGTTCCCCCAACATCAGAGTGGTCAGAGGGGTGGTGGGAGCAGGCTTGAGCACCACCGTACAGCCAGCAGCCAGAGCAGGGCCGATCTTCCAGACGGCCATCAGCAGCGGGTAGTTCCAGGGGGTAATTTGCGCGCACACCCCCACCGGCTCTTTGCGAAATAGCGAGGTGTAACCCTTGGCGTATTCTCCGGCGCTGAAGCCATGGATGTCGCGGGCGGCGGCAGCGAAGAAACGCAGATTGTCGACCGCAAACGGCAAATCTCCCCCCAAGCTCACCAGCTCGTAGGGCTTGCCGGTGTTTTCCGACTCTACACGTGCCAATTCGGCGGCGCGAGCTTCGATGAGATCCGCCAATTTCCAGAGGGCCAGGGAGCGCTCGCCAGGCGTGAGTTTCGACCAACGGCCATCGTAAAAGGCCGTCTGGGCAGCCTGCACCGCCCGATCCACATCGGCCGGGCTGGCATCCACCACCTCTGCTAGTTCCTCGCCAGTAGCCGGGTTCTCGATGGTCATCAAGCCCCCCCCTTGGCTATCGACCCATTGGCCGTCGATCCAGAGTTTGTAGGCCATAGCGATGTCCTCAACTGCTTGGTAAGGGTGAAATGGCTTTCCCCATTGTGCCGAATCTTCTTGAGTTGACCAGAAAAAAGGCAGCGCAAGCCCCAGCATTTGCGCTAAATGCTTTAGATGCTCCGCACCGCTTAGGCGGCTGAGAAGTCGCCTTCAAGATTTAGCGAGGGAAAACCACCTGGGCCCGCAACTCGCCGGGAGGGTTGGCCTGCGTATGGATGTTGATGTAGTAGGCCCCGGCCAAGAAGCTGGAGACCTGCTCAGGGGTGAGTTGGGCCTCTAGCCGGAAGTTCCCCGATTGATTGTCGGGATTGGGCAACATGTTCAGGACAAAGACGACCGGGCCTGTGGCCTGGGCGAAAGATTGTCCCGGCTGGGGCTGGGCCAGGTGAATGTGGCCGGGGCCAAAATTGGCGATCGGCAAAAGTGGGGTCGTGAGATTCGTAAAACTCCCCTGGACAGATAGAGTACGGGCGGTCTGGTTTAAAGTGACAACAGCACTGCCGCTGGCGGAGCTGGGCACCGCTACCGGCGGTACTTCGGCAGCAGGAGATAGGGTCAAGGTAGCCGTAGAGACTACAGCTCCCGGCGCAGGGGTTACCGAGCTGCCGCTCCCGCAGCCGCTGAGAAACAAGGCAGCAGCCAGGCAAACACCCCAAAAAGCTTTGCAGACAAAACGAAGCCGAAAGGCTGAATCCAGCAAAAACGTCAACAACATGGAAAAAGCTCCTCGGTCGGAGAACAAGCCATCTCAAATACGGAGCAGGCCCAGCTTCGGATTCACCCTTGGAGAACAAGATCACGATCGCCTGAGGAGTTACCCCTGTTTCTCAAGCCGTCTTCCTCTCGAGGGGCTTCCCAAGAGGTTGAAGCAGCCTAGCTGCTGAGGGGCGGAGGGCCGAAGATGGCCAAGCTCCAAGGCTCTCCCTCGCCAAACTTTCCCAGGCCAGGTTCGCTGATCTGTGTGTTTAAAGGGTTCCCAACCCCTTGACAGGAGGCCAAAACTTCATTGCAAGCATAGCGGGCACAGCCAAACAACTGGGCTAAGTTTGGCCTCTATTGGTCTGTAGGGTAAAGACTGTACTTGCACCGGGCTTTCATGAGCTCAAGTTAAGTTGGCATGTCTATGCCAGCCCATAGAACTAAGGGAAGAACGCAGCAGTATTTCCAGCTTACAGGCGCATTTGGTGTTTGTTACTACAGCCCTACAACAAAGCTACTTTGTGGAGTCCAAGCTATGTATCTATATCTAGTGTCGGTGGCGCTCCTCTTCAGGTCTTCATTGCATACATCCAAAATCAACTTGGGGTTTTAGACCCAACTTTTTGGTGGTTATCTGTTCTCAGCAAAAGTTACCAATTTGTCAGGTGGCCGTCAAGTGTGCCGAGTGTACAGAAGGTTGGTTTTCAGAGCATTTATCTTTTAGCAACGAAGAGTAAGCTGTAGGTATAGCATACCTTGGAGAAGTAAGTTGTATGAACAGCACCCTTTGGTTTCTGTTGATCGGGGCGATTGCCGGTTGGCTGGCAGGGTACATCCGGCGTGGTTACGGATTTGGCTTGATCGGCAACATCATTGTCGGCGTCTGCGGGGCATTTGTCGGGGGATATCTCTTTGATTTGCTTGGCCTATCGGCTACGGGCTTGCTGGGAAGCTTGCTGATGGCTACTGTTGGGGCTTTGGTTCTGTTGGCCTTGATCAGCTTTATTCGTCGGGCTTGACCTTCAGGTGGCTCGCAAGCGCTCCCAAGAATCTGCGTTTTCCTTGGGATGCTGTGTTGAACATTTACCGGAGAGTTTTGATGAACATTCGTGTTGTTGCGGCGGCGATGATTGGCTGGGCAATCCCCACTTTGGGGTTGCTCGCCTTGCCCCCTGCTTCTGCTCAGCAACTGTTTGATGTAGGTGTGCGCCAATTGCAGCCGGGCACGATCATCCCCGTCCAGACCCTCGAGGGTGGAGAGCCCCAGTACTTCAGCCCCAACAGCACCCATCCCCTTACCTTGCGGGTAGCTCAGGACATCTACGGCGGCGACGGCCAGTTGGTGATCCCGGCAGGGAGCGAAGTGCGGGGTAGTTTGCGCCCGGTTCAGGGAGGAGCTCGGTTCTTCGGCACGGCCCTGGTTGCCAATGGACGCCTTTACTCGGTGCAGATGTCTTCTGACTTGATCCACGATGAGAAAGATCCCCGCCAATACTCCGCCGAAGCCATCGCCCAGGACGCAGCCATTGGTGCGGTGGGCGGTACGGTGCTGGGCCTGCTGACAGGGGGTGTCTCTGCTTTGGGGGTGATTGGCGGAGCCGGGGCCGGCGTGGCAGTGGGCAACATCACGGCTCCCCAGGTGGTGGTGTTGCGCCCCAGTCAGGTGATGAACTTGACCCTGAATAGCCCGCTGCGCCTGTAATGAGCCACGTCTAATCCCCTTCCCCCAACTCCCAGATCTCAAAAGCTTAAGGATCCCGGCCCAAAACCGGGATCCTTTTCTGTTTTGACCTGGGCTTTGGGGCCGTCTCTGACCGGCTAGCGGTGCAAGTAGGTGTAGGCCCGCAGGTTGTCTTCGAAGTGCTGCTGCAAAGCGCGGGCCTGATCCAGGCTAATCTGCCCCCGTTGCAGGGCGGCTTCGGTGGCGTGGTGCAGGGTTTCCACCAGATCTTCGCTGTTGTACTGCACCCAGCTCAGCACTTCGCCGATGGTGTCCCCCTTGATAACTTGGGTGACTTGGTAGCCGCCGGGACGGGTGCGGATGTGCACGGCGTTGGTGTCGCCAAACAGGTTGTGCAGATCCCCCAGGATCTCCTGGTAGGCGCCCCCCAGAAACACCCCCAGCAGGTAGGGCTGCCCATCGGGATCGTGCAGCGGCAAGACCGAGGTGATCTGCCCGTCTTCGCCAAAGAAGCGGTTGATCTTGCCGTCGCTGTCGCAGGTCAGATCCGCCAAGGTGGCCCATTGGCGCGGCTCCTCGTCCAGACGGTGGATGGGCATGATGGGAAACACTTGGTCGATGGCCCAGCTATCCGGCAGGGATTGGAAGAGGGAGAAATTGCCGTAGTAGATGCTGGCCAGCATTTCGTCCAGATCTAGAAGATCTACGGCCACCGGCTGCCCCGCCTGGTGCTGCTCGTAGGCCAGTGTGCAGATCTTGTCGGAGCAGTTCCAGAACATCCGCTCCACCTCGGCCCGCTCCTGCAAGCTGAGGGATCCCTCGGTAAATTGGCGCAGGGCGGCTTCTTTGAGCTCCTGGCAGCGGCGATAGTCGGCCACCAGGGTCTCCGGCTGGATCTGGTAGTAAAGCTGGTTCAGCTTCTGGATCACCTCGGCATCGGACGTGAGCTGGGTGGGCATGGGGTAGGGGCTGGCGGCGTTGACATCCTGGACGTCAAAGACCAGCACCGACTGGTGGGACATCAGGGCCCGCCCGCTTTCGGTCACCAGCACCGGCGGCTGGATCCCGTGCGGCTGCAGGGCACTCAGCACCGTCTGCACCACGGTGGCGGCGTAATCCTCCAAGCTGTAGCTCTGGGAGAAATGGCTGGTGGACTGGGATCCGTCGTAATCAACCCCCAAGCCGCCGCCGATATCCAGATAGCCCATCGGCGCCCCCAGTTTGACCAGCTCGATGTAGATCTGGCTGGCCTCCCGCACGGCCCGCCCATGCACGCTCACCATCGAGATCTGCGAGCCAATGTGGTAGTGCAACAGACGCAGACAGTGCAGCTTGCCGGCCTCCCGCAGCCGTTCCACCACCTGCAACATCTCCGTGGCCGTGAGGCCGAACTTGGCCCGATCCCCAGCCGAGGTGCCCCAACGCCCGATCCCTTGGGCTGAGAGCTTGGCCCGCACCCCCAGGATGGGATCAATGCCCAGGTGCTCGGCAGCCTGCAGCACCAGCTCCAGCTCCTGCAGCCGCTCCAGGACGATGATGGGGGTGCGCCCCAGCCGCTGGGCCAAGAGAGCCGTTTCCATAAAATCGCGGTCTTTGTAGCCGTTGCAGATCAACAGAGCCCCAGGTGTATCCAGCAGAGCCAGGGCAATCAACAGCTCCGGCTTGGAGCCTGCCTCCAGCCCAAAGTGGTAGGCGCGACCGTGCTTGACCACCTCTTCCACCAGGTGGCGCTGCTGGTTCACCTTGACCGGGTAAACCCCCCGATAGACGTTGGGGTAGCCAAAGCGCTCGATGGCCTGCTGAAAGCTCTCGCAAAGCCGCCGCATGCGGTCGGCCACGATCTCGGGAAAGCGAATCAACAAAGGCAACTGCAAACCCCGCGCCACCAGATCCATCACCAGGTGGTACAGGTCGATGCCAGGTTCCTGCTGCTGTAGGCCCTGTGGGGTTACCTCCACATGACCGGCGGCGTTGATACGGAAGTAGGGATCCCCCCAACCGGAGATGCGATAGAGCTTTTCGCTGTCTCGCAGTGTCCAGGGAGAACGAGTCAAAGTCGGCATAGTAGTCCCCCAGATACCGAGATGTAAACAGCGCAGGATTTCTGCACAGAATCCACAATATATTGCTCTATTCCAAGATATGTCAAGATTTTTCCAAGGCAGGGGGGATCCGGCTCGAAACCGGCTAAGCCTTGCCAGATAAGGCTTTGGCCTGGGGATCCCTCTGCAGTTGCTGCAGAACTCAACTCTTTCATTCTCTTTCTTTCGCTGTTTTTCTTTGTTTTTCTCGAGCAAGCTCTGTTTTCCGTCTTGAGACAAAGACAGAGTTGGGATCCCCGTTTTTGCCGAAGCGCGCAGCGAACCCTGCGGGGATCGGCGACCAGTTGGTGAAGAGAAGAAGCCGACTTTTGCGGGAAGTTGCCCCCTCTGGTGCTTGCCAGAGCTAAAGATGGCAGCCCTTGACAGAGCTCCGTGGGCAAGACTAAGGATCGGGGCGGAGAGCTTGGAGCGCCTCAGCCATGGTTCAACTGCCCCGCTGCCGCCGTCGAGAAATGCTGCTGTCGTTGCTGGCTGCTGCCGGCCTAAGCGCCTGCCAACAGGGATCCCGTTCTGGCCAAGCCGGCGATGCTGTCCCTGTTGCCGACAGCCAGTCTTCCGGGGAAATTGTGTTGATCAACGGGGCTGGGGCTACCTTCCCGGCCCCTCTGTATTTGCGCTGGTTTTCCGACTACCGCCAGGTGGATCCCAAAGTGGAAATCAACTTCCAGCCGGTGGGCAGTGCCACCGGGATCCGCCAATTTATCGACCAGACGGTGGACTTTGCCGCCAGCGACGTGGCCATGACCGATGCCGAGATTGCCGAGGTGAAGCGGGGCGTGGTCATGATCCCGATGACAGCAGGCAGCATTGCCGTCGGCTACAACCTGCCCGGGATCCGCTCCGGCCTCAAGCTATCCCGCTCCGTCTTGGTGCAGATCTTCCGCGGCCAGATTACCCAGTGGCGGGATCCGCAGATTTTGGCCCTCAACCCCGATTTGGAGATCCCCGACCTGACCATCGCCGTCTGCTACCGCTCCGACGGCAGCGGCACCACCGACACCTTTACCCGCCACCTGGCCGCCATCGACCCCGCTTGGGCCGCCGAGATTGGTGTCGGCATGTCCCTGGAGTGGCCGGTGGGCATTGGGGTCAAGGGCAACGAAGGCATGAGCGCCCAGATGCTCTACAGCGAAGGGGTGATCGGCTATGTGGAATCGGTCTACGCCCGCGACCTGGATCTATCGGTGGCGGCCCTGGAAAACCGCCGCGGCGAGTTTGTCCTCCCCACCCCCGCAGCCTCGGCCCTGGCCCTGAGCGAAATCGAGCTGCCTGAGAACCTGCGGGCCTTTGAGCCGGATCCGTCCGGCGCCGGGGCTTATCCCATCGTCACCTACACCTGGATCCTGGCCTACCGCCAGTACCGGGATCCCGCTATTGCCACTGCCCTGCGGGCGGTGCTGCGCTGGGCCCTCAGCGAAGGACAAGCCCTGGCCGAAGCAATGGGCTACCTGCCCCTGGCCGAAACCGTTGTGGCCCGCAGCCTGGAAGCCCTGCAGCTTATCCAGAGCTAGCCGCCCTTGCCCCAACCGGCCCTGGAAGCAAGGCCCCGGCAGGTACGGAGATCCGTAACTGCTCTGCCTTCCAGTTGCCAGAAATGGGCGGCATTCTCGCCCTGACCGCAATGCCCTGCTGGTTAGGATCGGCCTAGGAAACAGCTAAATACCTGCTGAATTTTCACGGATTGGCTGCCCAAGCTACTTCATACAGCCTGGCGGCGGTAGCCGAGGTAACGTCTTGAACAAAAGGAGAACAAGGAGCCGATGGGAAAAGTTGTAGGAATTGACTTGGGCACAACCAACTCGGTTGTCGCCGTAATGGAAGGGGGTGTCCCCACCGTCATCGCCAATGCCGAGGGCACTCGCACCACGCCCTCGGTGGTTGCCTTCACCAAAGATGGAGAGCGCCTGGTAGGGCAGATGGCCCGCCGCCAGGCGGTGCTCAACCCCGAAAACACCTTTTATTCGGTCAAGCGGTTCATCGGGCGCAAGTACGATGAGCTGAATGCCGATTCCAAGCGGGTCTCTTACCAGGTGCGGCGGGATGAACGGGGCAATGTCAAGTTGTATGCACCCCGCTTGAACAAGGAATTTGCCCCCGAAGAGATCTCGGCCATGGTGTTGCGCAAGCTGGTGGATGATGCCAGCCGCTACCTGGGCCAACCGGTTACCCAAGCCGTCATTACTGTACCTGCTTACTTCAACGACTCGCAGCGGCAGGCCACCAAAGATGCCGGGAAGATCGCCGGCTTGGAAGTGCTGCGCATCATCAACGAGCCGACGGCGGCTTCTCTGGCCTATGGCTTGGACAAGCGCAACAACGAGACCATCCTCGTCTTCGACCTGGGCGGCGGCACCTTCGACGTGTCCATCCTGGAGGTGGGCGATGGGGTCTTTGAGGTGAAATCCACCAGTGGCGACACGCAGTTGGGAGGCGACGACTTCGACAAGAAGATCGTGGACTGGATGGCTGAGCAGTTCAAGCAAATGGAAGGGATCGACCTGCGGCAAGACCGGCAGGCCCTGCAGCGGCTGACGGAAGCCGCCGAAAAAGCCAAGATCGAGCTGTCCAGTGTCTCCGAGACCACCATCAACCTGCCCTTCATCACTGCCACTGCCGATGGTCCAAAGCACCTGGAGCTGAAGCTCTCCCGCGCCCAGTTTGAACACCTCTGCGCCGACCTGCTGGAGCGCTGCAAAGGGCCGGTGGAGCAGGCCCTGCGGGATGCCAAGCTCACCAAGGCCGACATCAACGAAGTGGTATTGGTGGGCGGCTCCACCCGCATTCCAGCGGTGCAGCGGCTGGTGAAGGAGCTGCTGGGCAAAGAGCCCAACCAGAGCGTCAACCCCGACGAGGTGGTGGCCGTGGGCGCTGCCATCCAGGCCGGTGTGCTGGCGGGCGAAGTTAAAGATGTGCTGCTGCTGGATGTCACCCCCTTGTCTTTGGGGGTGGAAACCCTGGGCGGCGTGGCCACCAAGCTGATCCCGCGCAACACCACCGTGCCCACCCGCAAGTCGGAGATCTTCTCCACCGCCGAAGATGGGCAGACCTCGGTGGAAATCCACGTGGTGCAAGGGGAGCGGGAGCTGGCCCGCGACAACAAGTCCCTGGGCCGCTTCAAGCTGGACGGGATCCCGCCGGCTCCCCGCGGTGTGCCGCAGATCGAGGTGACCTTCGACATCGACGCCAACGGCATCCTCAAGGTGACGGCCAGAGATAAGGGCAGCGGCAAGGAGCAGAGCATCTCCATCACCGGCGCCTCCACGCTGGATAGCAAAGAGGTGGAGCGGATGATTGCCGAAGCCGAGAAATACGCTGCCGAAGACCGCGCCCGCCGCGAGAAAATCGAGCGCCGCAACAAGGCCGACTCGCTGGCCTACCAGGCCGAGCGGCAGTTGAAGGAGCTGGGCGACAAGATCTCCTCCAGCAAGCGCAGCCAAATCGAGACCTTGGTGCGGGAGCTGCGGGACGCCATTCAACGGGAGGACGACAGCGCCATCCAGAGCAAAGAGCGGGAGCTGCAGGAGGCCCTCTACGCCATGAGCAGCGAGCTCTATCAACAGCCCGGCGCCGCTTCCAGCTCCACCTCTGGGACGACCTCTGGCGGCAGCGACGACGTCATCGACGCCGACTTCACCGAGACCAAGTGACGGCAGTGGGATCCCTCTGGGGCTCCTTATCCACAGCACCGATAATGAGGAAGGACGGGATAGGCGATGGCGTCTAGCCCGCCTTCTTCTCTTTTCGTCAACGGGTCGGAAGCCAACTGCTTGGTTTTTTGCCCATTCTCAGCAATTTGCCTGCGGACGCCTCCATGCAAAACTTCAAGGACTACTACAAGATTCTGGGGGTCAGCAAGACGGCCACCGCCGACGAGATCAAGCAGGCCTATCGGCGCTTGGCCCGGAAATATCACCCGGATGTTAACCCGAACAACAAAGCCGCCGAAGAGAAGTTTAAGGAGATCAACGAAGCCTACGAAGTTCTCTCGGATCCCGGCAAACGCAGGCAATACGACCAATTTGGCCAATATTATCAGCAGGGTGGGTTCCGTTCCCGGCGGGAGACCTATAGCCAGCCCTACGGCAGCCCTTTTGCCGATGCCCCCTTCAACGAAGACTTTGGATTTGGTGGGGGGGGTGTCGATTTCAGCCAATTTGACGATTTTCAAGATTTTATCGATCAACTGCTGGGCCGAGTGCGCAGCCAAAGCACAAACCGCAGCAGCGGCTTTTCCGGATCCAGCGACAACGCCAATTACGATGCTGAGGCCACCATTCAGCTCACCATCCCTGAAGCTTTCGAGGGGGGTAAGCGCCGCCTGCGGGTGGGCGGGGATCGCGTGCTCGAGGTCAACATCCCAGCAGGGATTACGCCAGGGAAGCGGATTCGCCTGCGCGGCCAAGGCCACCCCAACCCCAACGGCGGCGCCGGCGATCTGTACCTCAAGATCGAGCTGAAAGACCATCCCTTCTATCGCCTGGAGGGATTCGATGTTTACTGTGATCTGCCCATCAGTCCCAGCGAAGCGGTTTTGGGTGCCCAGGTGGAGGTGCCCACCCTGGATGGAGTGGTGAAGCTGCGGATCCCGCCTGGCATGCAGCCGGGGCGAAAGTTGCGGCTGGCGGAAAGGGGCTTCCCCAAGGGCAACGGAGAACGGGGGGATTTTTACGTGGTGGTGCAGATCCATTTGCCCACCCGTCTCTCTGATGAGGAACGGGAACTTTACGAAAAGCTGCAGCGGGTTCAATCCTACGATCCTCGGGCCGCCCTTAAGCTCTAGCAGTCGAGTGGGATCCCGGTGAAATCTGGCCGCGTCGGCGGGACGGGATTTGTCTGACCCTGGCTCCATTGCAGTTGCCGTAGGATGCCGCGCAACAAGGCCACCTCGGCCACGGTCAAGCCGGCCCGCTGGAACAGGGCGCGAAATTTGAGCATTTTGCGGCGGGCGGTGTGGGGGTGTAGGTAGCCGATCTGCAGCAAGAGCGCTTCCAAATGTCCAAAAAAGCCTTCCAGCAGCTCGAAGGGAACGAGCCTTTGGGAGAGGGGCACAGAAGGGGCGGGGGGAGGGTTCTGGCAGATGAGGGTGCGCAGCTCGTAGCAACACATGCCCACCGCCTGGGCCAGATTTAAAGACGGGTAAACCGGATCGGTGGGGATCTGGATCTGGCGATGGCAGAGGGCCAGCTCCTCGTTGCTCAAGCCGCGATCTTCGGGGCCAAACACAAGGGCAGCAGGGCCGGCAGCCAGCAAGGCGGGGAAGGCTTGGCGAGGGGACTGGATTTGCCATTCGGGGGGGTAGGCTTGGCTGCGCCCTGTTGTCCCGAAAACTTGCACACACCCCTGCAGGGCTTCAGCCAAGGTTTGCACCGTCTGGGCTTGATGGAGCAGGTCTGCCGCATGCACGGCCATGGTGATCGCTTCCCTATCGAGGGGATCGCATTGGGGATCCACCAACACCCATTGCCGCAGGCCCATGTTTTTCATTACACGGGCAATGGCGCCGAGGTTGCGCGGCCCAGCCGGCTGCACCAACACGATGCGCACCTGCGCCAATTGCTCTTGAGCCCAGTGGGACGATGTCGGCATTGCTCAGAAGGAATCGCAGATAGGGATCCCCTAAAGTAGAGGAGTTAGATCTTGTCATAAAGATTGTGCCGATGGGATCCGCCTACCGCTGTTGGCTGAGCTTGATTTGTCTGGTGTTGGTGGGATGCTGCTGGGGATCCCCGGCGTTGGCTGCCCATTCGTTGCTCTCCACGGCAGCAGAGCCGGCGCAGGTGGCTCCATCCTCTCAGTCTCTGGTAGAAGCGCGACAACGGCTGGAAGCAATTGCCGCGGCGATGCGCTCGATCCGCCTGTGTAGCCGTCCTAACTGCCGTTACCGCGATATCTCGGTAGAAGTGCGGCCTGTGGCAGGAGCCGAGTCGCCAGAGTACGAGGGCCGCATCGACGCCACCCTCGACCGCCCCTCCGGCAGCTTGGACAGGGCCCACTACCGGCTGCGGTTTCGGGAGGGACGCTGGCAGTTGCTGGGCGGCGAAGAGGTTTCTGATGTTTCCTCCTTTTTCTTTGAGGGAGATACCTACGAGGTGTTCAGCAGCTACGGTAGTCGCAAAGCCAAATTGGCGGATGCCAGCAGCAGCCTGCGGGTGGGCTACCGGGAGCTGTACTACCGCGTTTTCGACCAGGGCCAAGAGCGTCTGCCATAGGAGCGGGGAGCAGTTATGAGAGACCAACAGCACACCTTGGCCAGCTCCATTGCCCTGGAAGGGGTGGGCCTGCACACCGGTCTGCCCGTGCGCTGTAGCCTGCATCCGGCCCCTGCCGGCAGCGGTCGGGTCTTTGTGCGGGTGGATCAACCGGGATCCCCTGAGATCCCGGCCCGCTTGGGATCCCTGGCTCCTGCCCCTCTCTGCACCTTGCTGCAGCAGGGATTTGCTCAGGTGCAGACGGTGGAGCACCTCTTGGCCGCCCTCTACATCTTGGGCATCGACAACTGCCGCATCGAAGTGGCGGGGCCGGAGCTGCCGCTCTTGGACGGCTCTGCCTTACCTTTTGTGCAGGCCATCGCCCAGGCCGGGATCCTGGCCCAAGACCAGCCGGCACAACAGGGGGTGATCCGGGAGCCGGTTACCGTCTGGGCAGGGGAAGCCTTTGTCAGCGCCTTGCCCCACCCCGTCACTCGCTTTACCTATGGCATCGATTTTGCCGATTGCCCCATTGGCCAACAGTGGCTGAGCTGGCGGGAGAACAGGGCGGATTTTGTCCAGTCCATCGCGCCGGCCCGCACCTTTGCCCGCCAACAGGACGTAGAGCGGGCCCGCCAACAGGGGCTGATCCAGGGGGGCAGCCTGGAAAATGCTATCGTTTGCAGCCAAACCGAGTGGTTGGGGCCGTTGCGCTTCCCAGATGAGCCGGTGCGCCATAAGCTGATAGATTTACTAGGAGATCTCAGCTTGTTGGGCTGCCGCTTGCAGGGGCACATTGTGGCCTACAAGGCGGGCCACGCCCTGCACCACCGTTTGGCCGAGCAGTTGCTCCAGAGTGGATCCCTGCAGGTGGAGCCAGCTCAAGAGCAACCAAGGGATCCCCTTTGCCTGGGTGGGGTGGAATCTCGCTCTTCGTTTTGAGAGGGAGCCCGGCTTCTGGGATGGGTGAAAAGTTCTTGGGCCTGCTGCAATTTCTCTGTGCGGCCTTGCTTCTGCTTCAAGGCTCTCCCATGCGGGTTTTAAGGTTTGTCTTCCGGTTCTGTGGGTTACCATGTCTTCTGATGTCTCTCCTCCTCCTCTCCTCTCGGCTGAAGCAGCTGCTCAGTTGGCAACCGCTCCCCCCGTCTTCACAACGGAGCAAATCCTAGAGATCCTGCCCCACCGCTATCCTTTTTTGCTCGTGGATCGCGTGGTGGAGTACCAACCTGGGCAACGGGCGGTGGGCCTGAAGAACGTCACCTTCAACGAGCCCTTTTTCCAGGGGCATTTCCCCAACCGACCGATCATGCCCGGCGTTCTCATCGTCGAGGCCATGGCGCAGCTGGGGGGGATCGTGTTGACCAAGTTGCCCGATGTGGCCGGGCGCTTGGCCCTCTTTGCCGGCATCGATGGCGTTCGCTTTCGCCGTCCGGTGTTGCCGGGGGATCAACTGCTGCTTTCTGCCGATTTGCTCACCATCCGGCAAAAACGCATCGGCAAAATGTTTTGCCGCGCTCAGGTAGGAGGGCAACTGGTAACCGAAGGGGAGCTGATGTTCTCCTTGGTGGATTGATCACAGCGGCCAGCCGAGGAAGGCTCTGGGCGCGGCTGTCAAAGGACTCCGTCCCGCTAGCGCGAACGGCGCAGCGGCGACTTGTCGCCAGGAGACCCTGCTAAAGTGTTGAGATAGGGAGATGGCTCATTCCCGTCCAGATCGGGTAAACATGTTGCTGCGCAAGGTTGAGGTGGCAGTGTCTGATCTCCCCCGAACCTCAATCATCATTCGCAGGGTTGGGAGCGTAACCACAGTTGCTGGCTAGGTTGGACATGAGTTCGTTGGCTTCAGCGGGATCCACTCCCAACGTTTCTGCAAGTGCGCCGCACCGCTCACGCATCCACCCCACGGCGGTGATCCATCCGAAAGCTGAGTTGCACGAGACGGTTCAGGTTGGCCCCTATGCAGTTATTGGCGAACATGTGCGCATTGGTGCCAACACGGTGGTGGGGGCCCACGTGGTGATCGATGGCTGGACAGACATTGGCGAGGACAACCAGATTTTTCCGGGAGCGGTGCTGGGCACGGAGCCGCAGGATCTGAAGTACAGCGGCGCGCCCTCTCAGGTGGTGATCGGCAGAGGCAACCGCATCCGCGAGTTCGTCACCATCAACCGGGCCACCAATGAGGGGGAGGCCACCCTGATCGGCGACAACAACCTGCTGATGGCCTACGCCCATGTTGCCCACAACTGCGTCATCGAAAATCAGGTGGTGATTACCAATGCTGTTTCCTTGGCCGGCCACATCCACATCGAGTCGCAAGCCCGCATCGGCGGTATGGTTGGGATCCACCAGTTCACCCGCATCGGGCGCCTGGCCATGGTGGGGGCAATGAGCCGGGTGGACCGCGACGTGCCGCCTTACCTGTTGGTGGAAGGGCATCCGGCCCGCATTCGCGGCCTCAACTTGGTGGGGTTGCGGCGAGCCAAAGGGATGGAGGGATCCCTGCCGGCCTTGCGGCAAGCCTATCGGCTGCTATACCGTTCTGGTTTGCCCCTAGAAAAAGCGCTGCAAACCCTGCGCAGCAGCCTCCGCAGCGAGGGGGGGTGCTGCATCTGTTCCCTGCAGGGCAAAGAATGGGTGGATGAGACGGGATCTTTACAACACCTGCTGCAATTTTTGGAAGATTCCCTTTCCCAACCCCAACGGCGTGGACCCCTGCCGGCCCTACGCGGGAGAGGGGAAGAGTTGCCAGAGCTGGGTGATTAAGGATCGCAGGTGAGCCATCTGTTTGTGTGCACAGGCGAGGTCTCAGGGGATCTGCAGGCCGGCCATCTCATTCGCGAGCTGCTGCGCCAACGCCCGCACCTGCGCATCACCGCGGTCGGGGGAGAGGAGATGGCTGCTGCCGGAGCCCGGCTGCTGCACCGCACCACCGAGATCAGCTCCATCGGCATCCTGGAAGCTCTCCCCTTCGTCGGCCCTGCCCTCTGGACAGAGTGGAAAATTCGCCGCTTTTTGGCCCAAGACCCGCCGGATGTGGCTGTGCTGGTGGACTACATCGGCGTCAACAGCCGCATTGCCCCTCTGCTGCAGCGGCGGCAGATCCCCGCCGTGTACTACATTGCCCCCCAGGAATGGGTCTGGTCGCCCAACAGCCGCCTTACCTACCAACTGGCCCAGCAGATGCGGCTGATGCTGGCGATTTTCCCTGAGGAAGCCCGCTACTACGCCGCGGCAGGAGCCCACGTGCAGTATGTGGGCCATCCCCTGTTGGATATTCTGGCCGCTGTACCCAGCCGTGCTCAAGCCAGAGCCCAGTTGGGGATCCCGGCCGAAGCCACGGTGGTGGTGGTGGTGCCGGCTTCGCGGCGGCAAGAGCTGCGCTCGGTTTTGCCTGTTCTGCTCCAGGCAGCTCAGTTGTTGCAAGCTCACCTGCCCCAGGCGCAGTTTTGGGTGCCCTTGGCCTCGCCCCGTTTTGCCGCCCCGATTGCCCGGGCTGCCCGCCGTCTTGGGCTCAACCTCACCCTTTTGGATCCCCAAGCCCTGCCCTTCTTCTCGCCCCACAAAGCCCATCACCTTGCTTTGGCAGCGGCTGACTTGGTGCTGGCCAAGTCCGGCACGGTGAACTTGGAGACGGCCATCTTGGGGATCCCACAGGTGGTGATCTACCGCCTCAACCCGCTCACCTTTTGGCTGGCCCGCCACTGGCTGAAGGTGTCGGTGCCCTTTATGTCTCCCCCCAACTTGGTGCTGATGCGCCCCATTGTGCCGGAATTGTTACAGGAGCAGGCCCAGCCGGAGCAGATCGCCCAACTGGCGCTGGAGCTGCTGACCCGGAAGCAAGCCCAACTGCAAGCCGACTATGCCGCGATGCGGGCGGCCCTGGGAGAACCCGGCGTTCTCGCCCGCGCCGCCAAGGCCATCCTAGAGGTGTTGGATGGCAAGTAACTCCGGCAACTCAGCACCGGGGAACGGCCAGGGCTGCTGTTGGAGCTCTTTAACAGGCCTATCCCAGGGATCGCTTGCCCTGGCGGTTTTGATGGACTAGGCTGAAGTCAGGGTAGGGATCGGTTTGTGCGCAAAAAGCCTAAGTGCTTCGCAGGCCAGCGGCCAACTTTGTGGAGTGAATGTTGTGCAATCCCCAGTTGTTCTCAATTCCGAACGCCCATTGCCAAATGTTTCGCCGACGGTACTGTTGGCGGACGACGACCCATTCATACTAAAGTACTTGGCTCTTTTGTTGAGCCATGAGGGCTATTGGGTGGCGGAGGCCGAAGACGGTGAGCAAGCCTTGCAGCTTTTTGCTCAAACTCAACCTCAGATAGCTCTCCTGGATGCCCTCATGCCCGGCTTAGACGGGTTCGAGTGTTGCCGCCAACTACGGGCTTTGGATGCGGATCTGCCCTGCTTGATGATCACCTCACTCGAGGATCAAGATTCCATCGACAAAGCCTTTGCTGCCGGAGCCAGCGACTACGTGACCAAACCCGTTTACTGGCCCGTGATGCGTCAGCGCATCCGCTACCTGCTCAAAGGCCGTCAGACACTGGTAAACCTGCGCCAACAGGCGGCCCGCGAACAAGCTCTGAACCGGGTTGTGCGGGCCATTCGCGCTGCTTTGCAGTTGGATCAGATCTTCGCTGTGGCCACCCGTGAGATTTGTCATCTGCTGGAGGCGGATCGGGTGAGCATCAGCATCTATCGGCCTCAGCAACAGCATTGGCGCATCATCTCCGAGTACTCCACTCAGCCGAATCACTATTTGGGCTGTCTCATTCCCGATGCCGAAAGCCCCATTGCCCAACAGTTGAAGCAAGGGAAGGTAGTGTTGCTGGAAGCAGCCGACCAGGCTGAAGGTTGGGCCTACATTGCTTCCATGGCCAAAGCCTATCCCGGCAGTTGGCTGTTGGTACCCCTCTACGGCGGCGAAAGCCCCGCATTTGGCCCGGCCCACCTCACCCTGTGGGGCAGCTTGTGTCTGCAACTGAAAACAACGCGCCCCGGCTGGTTAGCCACTAGTCAGGATCTGATCTTGGCCTTGGCCGATCACCTCTCCATCGCCATTCAGCAGGCGGAACTGTTCCAACAGATCCAGGAGCTCAACCGCACCCTGGAAGAAAAGGTACAAGCCCGCACTGCCCAACTGGATCGGCAGGTGCAGGAATTGCAGCGGCTGGATCACCTAAAAAATGATTTCCTCAGCACAGTGTCCCACGAGCTGCGCACCCCTCTTGCCAACATGAAAATGGCCATCCGCCTGCTCAGCGCTGTCCTGCTGCCTGACCGGGGCACTGCCAAATCCCCGGATCCGGCCAAGATCTCTCAGTACTTGAAAGTGTTGGACAACGAATGTGAGCGGGAGATCAAACTGGTCGAGGATCTGCTGGAACTGCAGCGGTTGGAGGTGCTCAAAGGACTCCGTCCTGCTAACGCGAACGGCTCACAGCAGCCCTGCTGGTTGGCGTTGCAAAAGTGGTTGCCCCAAATTGCGGAGCCCTTCGCTCAAGATGCCTACCGCCGCCATCAGCACTTCAGCCTTGGGATCCCTCCCGAACTGCCCGCCATTTCTACCCTGCCGGAGGTGCTCAAGTCGGTGCTGGCCGAATTGCTGAGCAATGCTTGTAAATTTACCCCTGCCGAGCACCAGATCAGCCTACAGGTCACCAACCATTCCGATCACCTAGAAATCCAGATCCTCAACACCGGCGTCACCATTCCCCCAGAAGAACAAAAGCGAGTCTTTGAGAAGTTCTATCGGGTGCCCAGCGCAGATCCCTGGCGGCAAGGGGGGACGGGGCTGGGGCTGGCCCTTGTGCTACAGCAGGTGAGCCTGCTGCAAGGAAGCATTCACCTCAGCAGCGAGGCAAATCGCACCTGCTTTACCTTGCGGCTGCCTCTGGTTCTCTCTGCCCCTGACCAAGACAAGCCGGCTCAGCCTAGGGTGTAGGTGTTGGGGTGGCCGGCTTGGATTCTTGCAAAACTTCTTGCAAGCGCACGCGAACCCGCTGGTTGAGGGCAGGATTTTCGTTCGCCAAGGTCATCAATTCGCGGTATTGCAGCACCGTCAGCCCTTGCTGCTCGACAATGCGGCTGGCTTGGGTTTCCGTGCGCTGCATAATTTGCTCATATTCCTCTTCGTTCTGGGTTTCCCGCAGTTGGGCGCTGGCTTCTCGAATCAGGGGATCCAACTCCAACAAAATCCGCACCAACTGTTCCACCTGAGCATCGGTGACTTGCTCTGGGGTCAGAGTCGGAGATGCCAGAGGGCTGGGAGTTGCGGGGGTCTCAGTCGGAGAAGCAGTCGCAGCAGGACTGGGCAGCGGGGTTGCTCCCTGTGCCCAAACCGGCAGGGATCCCAAGCTGAGTCCCAGACCCACCAGCAATGCGAATTTCATCATGCCCAAAACTCCCTAGACCTAGACGAGGTTTACCCGAGCCTTTGAGGTGCAGCTAAAGCTAGGCTAGCAAGATGCCTGTGTTCCGTCTGATCGCTTCAGCGCAGTCCTGGAAACCCAGCAAACTCATCAAGCTTCTTTGCCGGTCACTTGGATCGGGATCCAATCCCTACGGTACCAGAACCTCTCACCCCTTGGCTGGGCACTCAGGACAGACCCGCGAAAGGGCTATATGGATCTGCTGTGGATCTCTTGTAGAAACAAGAAGTTAGCTGTACAGTCTTAGTACACTGCCCGAGAGCAGACCCTTCCTCTTCTCGGTCGAGCAGTTCCAAACTGGCAAAGTCGGCAACTGACTCAGCACTTCAACCCAAAAGAGGTTGATTTGAAACTGAGTTTAGGTATATATTCTGTTGAGCACCGTTTCTACTAATGTTAAGCTGGAGCTCAGATTTGATGAGAGTCTCCTGCGTTGGCAGCTGATTTTCTCTACAGTTGCCAGAGGCAGTGGATTCGCTTCAAGATTGAGCCTAGCAACCACTCAACTTGTCAGCTCTCTTCGCAGGCAGTTTTTGGGGATTTTCACTCAGAGGACGCTTCCCCACGGGAGTTTGGGGATGGTGTTCGAGTTGCCCTCCCGCCGAGCAAAAGGAAGTTGCTGGTTTATGGTTTATTGTTCTTGTAAAGAAGAATAACAAAAATGGGTAAAAGTTATTGATTTTCTTAAGCAGTGCTGATATATTCCCTTTGCGGTTGTTCGGTCATCCCTCTACAGGAGGCTTACATTGGTTAGGAGAAGAAAGCGTAAGAGCCGCCGTCGTCTGGAAGGGCGCAAGATTTTAGATCATATCCCTCAATTTAATTTGGACAGTGGTGAGGAGAAGTCTGTAACTGCTGCTCGCAGATATATTCAGGAAAATTCTATTCAGCCGCCTGCGCTGATTTTGGTACGGCGCAATGAACATACGATTGATCGGTTTTTTTGGGCGGAGAAGGGGTTATTTGGTGCGCAATATGTCGAGGAGAACCACTTCCTTTTTCCCAGCCTGCGGGCTTTGCTAGCGGAAGTTGCGGCTGAGAAGCCGGAGAAAAAATCCTCGAAGGCTCTTGCAACTGCCGCCCGCTAGTTGCTGGCTGCTTTTCCCCACAGCAGGCAGTTGGGAGACTTTGAATGGCGTGGAGCTCCGGATGCCTCATGGCCCAAGTTCGACCTGCTGGTGGCAGCGGGAGGGTCACGCGCTACCCTACAAGGGATCCCGTCGGAGATGCCGGATGAGCCGACTGCCTCAAACCACTGCCCATGTGCAGATTACCCGCCGCTCTTGGCAGGAGGGTGCCATCGAAGGGGAAGTCAACGCCAACGGTTGGGTTTGGCGCTTCTGCTGGTGCTTTCGGGCCGGGGAGCTGAAGGTGGAACCTTCTGTGGGGCGGGCTTTGATTTGTGAGCCCTTGAGCCGTTTTCTGGAAAAATCGGACTATCTGCTGGAACCCGGCAGCAACTACTCGTTTGTGATTCGCAGTAGCCTGTAGGTTTTCCCGAGAAGGACTCCCTCCTGCTACGGCAACGGGAGGGAGCTTCTGCCCAGCAGCAGCGATCGCCGCCGGCCAGGGCACCTGCTAGAGTAACCGGCAATTCAGGGATCCCTGAGAAGAAATGGGAGGGCTGGCCAGGATGGAGGTGGAGACAAGCGTCCTGAGGCGGATGTTGGGTATCTACGGCAGCCCCAAGATGGGCACTTTGCTGCTGCTGGGGTTTTCGTCGGGTTTGCCGCTGCTGTTGATCAACTCCACCCTCAATGCCTGGCTGACCCAAGCGGGCTTGACCACCATTGCCATCGGCTTGTTTAACCTGCTCAATTTGCCCTACTCGTTCAAGTTTCTCTGGTCGCCTATTCTGGATCGGTTTCTGTTGCCGGCACCGGGATCCCTGCGGGGCAGTCGGCGGCGGGGGTGGATGGCCCTGACCCAGGTGCTGTTGCTGCTCAGCATCGGGCTGCTGGGTTTTCAAGATCCCACCCAAACCTGGCTAGAAACCTTGGGCTGGGAGGAGCTGGCCCAGACTTGGCCGGGCATCACGGTTTTCACCCGCCCGATCTTTCTGGTGGGGTTCCTGGTGGCTTTTTTGAGCGCCTCTCAGGACATCGCGGTGGACGCCTACCGCACCGACATTTTGGCAGAGCGGGAGATGGGGGCAGGGGTAGCCATTTTCGTATTTGGCTATCGCATCGCGCTGCTGGTCAGCAGTGGTGTGAGTTTGATCTTGGCGGACTACTTGCCCTGGTGGCAGGTGTACGGGATCATGGCGCTGCTGATGTCGATTGGGGTGGTTACCTCATTTTTGGCCCCCGAGCCGGAAAACAGTGCCCTCAAACCTACCTCGCTGCGGGCGGCCATTATCGAGCCGTTTCAATCTTTTTGGCGGCACCGCTTGGCCTGGGCGATCCTGCTGTTCGTGGTCTGCTTCAAGTTGCCGGATAGCTTGGCGGGGCAAATGACCCCCACGTTTTTGTTGCAGACGGGGTTCAGCACCAGCGATCTGGGCATCATCCGCAGTTGGATAGGCTTGTTGGCCACCTTGGTGGGGGCTTTTGTGGGGGGAGAGTGGGTCAGCCGCGCCGGCACCTACCGCTGTCTGTTCATCTTCGCGGCCCTGCAGGGGATCGGCAATTTGGGCCTGGGAGCCATTGGGTTGGTGGGGCAAAACTATCCGCTGCTGGTGGGGGCAACCCTTTTCGACAACATGGCCGGGGGCATGGGCACGGCTGCTTTCCTGGCTTTTTTGATGAGCCTCTGCGATCGGCAATTTAGCGCCACCCAGTACGCTCTGCTCACCAGCGTGTTTGCCGTGGGAGGAACCTTGGCCGGGGCCATGTCGGGCTATTTGGCGGCTGCGGTCAATTGGCCGCTGTTCTATTTGATTACAGCGATGACAGCCGCTCCGGCGATGGTGCTCTTGCTGTGGCTCGGCCCACCTGAGGAGTTAGGGATGGACGTAACAAACCGCTGATGGCCGCCTACAGCGCAGCCCCGATTTTGGCGGCCAGGTCCACCAGCCGCGCGGCATAGCCGTACTCGTTGTCGTACCAGGAGAGCACCTTCACCGTGCGATCTCCCAGGGTCAGGGTGGATTCCAAGTCCACAATCGAGGAGTGAGGATCCCCAACGATATCCGCCGATACGATCTGCGGTGGGGCAATGGCCAGGATGCCGCGCATCGGGCCTTCTGCCGCCTCGACAAACGCTTGATTGACTGCTTCTTTGGTGATGGGCTGCTCGGTGCGCACCACAAAGTCCACGATCGAGCCGGTCAGGGTGGGCACCCGCAGCGCCAGCCCGTCCATCTTTCCTCTCAGGGCAGGCAAAACCTCGGCAACTGCCGTGGCCGCCCCGGTTGTGGAAGGCACAATCGACACCGCCGCCGAGCGGCCCCGCCGGTAGTCCTTGGGATCCGGGCGATCCACGATGGCCTGGGTGGCGGTATAGGCGTGGCAGGTGGTGAGAAAGCCTGTCTCGATGCCAAAGCGATCCAGCAAGACCTTAGCCAACGGCGCCAGACAGTTGGTGGTACAGGAGGCGTTGGAGACGATGTGGTGCCGCTGCGGGTCGTACTGGTCGTCGTTGACCCCCATCACCACCGTCAGGTCGGGGCCTTTGGCGGGAGCAGAGATGATCACTTTTTTGGCGCCGGCCTCCAGGTGTTTGGCGGCCCCATCTCGTTTGGTGAATAAGCCGGTGGATTCCACCACCAGGTCAACCCCCAGATCCTTCCAAGGCAGTTGGGCCGGATCCCGTTCTGCCAAAACCCGGACTTTGTGGCTGCCGATTTGCAAGTGGCCATCCACGGCGCTGACGGTCTGGGGCAGGCGCCCATAGGCCGAGTCGAACTGAAGCAGATAGGCCAGGTTTTCCGGCTCGGTCAGATCGTTGACGGCTACCACCTCCAGCTCCCGGTCGGGGGACGGAGTCCTTTCCGGCTGAGACAGCAGCACCCGCAAGAAAGCCCGCCCAATGCGACCAAATCCGTTGATGGCTACCCGTGTGGTCATCGCAGTCCTCCGGTGTCAGTTCCTTATGATGGGTTGATGGATGCGGCAAGGGGAAGGCTGACCCCCAAAGATAGGGTAAAAGAAGAACGGGATCCCTGCTGCTTTTGCACCCCAGATCTCCAGATTTGCGCTGGAGACTTGCGATTAGATTAACCCAAGAAGTTGCCGGCAGAGGAAATCCGGATGAAGGTATTGCTGACCAACGATGACGGCATCGAGGCGGCGGGGCTGGCCCAGCTCAAGCTGGCCCTCGGCTCCCTTGTTGCAGAAGAACACTGTTGGATTGTGGCCCCCCACCAGGAGCTTTCCGGCTGCAGCCACCAGGTGACGACGCGACGACCGTTTCGGGCCTCTGCCCGCGGCGAGCGCACCTTTGCCGTTGAGGGATCCCCTGCCGACTGTGTGCGGGTGGCCCTATTCAAACTGGCTCCATCCGTAGATTGGGTGCTTTCCGGCATTAACGAGGGGGGAAACCTGGGAACGGATGTGTACTTGTCCGGCACGGTGGCAGCGGTGCGGGAAGCGGCGCTGCGTGGGATCCCGGGGATCGCCATTTCCCAATACCGAGCAGGGGGCAAACCCATCGACTGGGAACAGGCGCGGCGCTGGACCTGTGCCATTTTGGCGGAGCTGATGGAACAACCCCTGCCCAGCGGAGCGTTTTGGAATGTCAACTTGCCCCACCTGCCACCTGGATCCCCTCTGCCGGAGCGGGTTTACTGTCCCCTCTGTACCCAACCTCTGCCCCTCGATTACGCCGTGGAGGCAGAAGACAATGGGGTAGAGTCATTGTGGTTTCGCTATCAGGGCCGCTATGCGGATCGCGCCCGCGATCCCCAAGCCGATACCGACATCTGCTTCTCCGGTCGGGTGGCCATCACTCAAGTGCAACTGGTCTCAGGAGTTTCCGCCTGAGGGGGCAAGGTTGCGGGCAATGGTTCTCAGCCGTTGTAGCCGCAGCGCCGTCAGGATATCGCTGGGATCCAACTTGAGAACCTGTTCCAGAGCATCCGCCAGGTGTTGAGCCGCCTCTTGGCGGCTGTAGCCGCGAAACTGGGCGCGGCGCAGGGCAAATTCATCGGCATCGAAATGGGCGCTCTCCCGGTTCAGGTTTTGCCAGATCTGCTGAATCGAGAGGGCTGTGATGCCACCCGCCAAGAGAGCGGAAAAAGGGTGCTGCAAAGAGAGCTCCGCCACAGTGGTGATGCCTCCCAGCAAAGCCAGCGACTGGTAAAATCCCGGCTGCAGCCAGTTGCGATTGCCCAGCCAACCCACCTCGCGCAGAAACAACAGATCCCGCTGGGGACGTGGGATCTGTTGCCAACGGCGAAAATCGATGGCGATCGTGCCCTGGGGCTGCCAAGGGGCCTTGCGGCGGGAGACCAGCAGGGCTTCACCCCCGAAGTTGGGCACGACGCTGACCAAGGGTCGGAAGGAGGCGGGAAGCAGATCCCGCAGTCGTTCGGTCTCTTCCTTTTCAAAGGGTTTGAAGTCTGGGCGGCTGGTCATGGCCTCACCTGCTGGGAGCACTGGGGTGGAGAGCCCGCCTGAAACCCAGGCCCTGCTGCGGCCCCAAACACCACAGCCCTGTGCAGAACCGGTGCGCAGCTAGTTTACCTTATCTCCGGGCCGACCGTGAACGCTCTGCAGCCTGATCCAGGTTGCGTAGACTGGGAAGGAAAGACTATCTTCCTTCATCCTCAGCCCATGACCTTCTCAGCCCAGCCGGAACCCCAAGTGCAGGGCAAGGGGCAGAGCGTTGTCAGCCCTCTCTACACCTATGCCTTCTTCCCGCAGCCGGATCCGCAGCTTTTGTCCTTCATCCGGCAAACCGAGGGGATCCATCAGCCGGTACAGGTGTTTGCCCCGGTGGGGAGCCGAATTGCCGCCGCTGTGGAGCCGATGCGGGATCCAGAGGCGTTGCAAGCTTCGGATGAGGTGCTGGTGCGTTCTGCCCTGCGCCACGATCAGGTGCTCTGCCGGCTGTTTGCCCAGATGCCGCTGCTGCCCCTGCGCTTTGGCACCTGCTTTCTCTCGGCAGAAAAGCTGGGATCCCATCTGCTGGCGCGGCAGGCAGAGTACGAACAGGTCCTCGCGGCCATTGGGGGAAGGGCCGAGTACTGTCTGAAGGGAAGGATTCGGCCTCAGCCCCAGCCGGAGCCGCAGCCATCTCTGAGCGGGACGGCCTATCTGTTGGCCCGCAAGCAAGCCTATTTGCAGCAACAGCAAGCCCAAGCGCAGCAAGAGCAGGAGCTGGCGGCCCTGCAGCAACTTTGGCCCTCTACTTGGCCTGTGCAAAAGGGGGATCCCCAGCCGGGCGAACGCTTGCGGCTTTACATTTTGCTCACCCCTGCCGAACGGGAAACGGCGGCCCAGCTTACCCAAACCTGGCTGGCGCAGCACCCCGATTGGCAACTGGACTGGAGCCCCCCTTTGCCCCCCTATCACTTTGTGGGTGCCATAGGGGACAGATGCTAGACTCCGACTCCTGGGTGATCGGCACCGTTTATCGTAGTAGTGGTGAGGGGAGTTTTCTGGTTCAAGGTCGGCAGCAGGCAAGAGGAGCGGTTGTGGTCTATCGAGTTGGGCTATTGGGGCTGGGCACGGTCGGCACGGGTGTTGTGCAAATGCTGCAGCAACCGCAGCACCCTCTCCTACAGGCGGTCGAGATTGCGGCAGTGGGGGTGCGCTCCCTGGATAAGCCGCGGCAAGTGCGGATCCCACCTGAGCGCTTGACCACCAATCTGGAGCAGATCGTCTCGGATCCGGAAATCGATGCGGTGATCGAGCTGATGGGGGGCCTGGAGCCGGCCCGCAGCCTGATCCTGAAGGCCATTGACCACGGCAAGCCGGTGATCACGGCCAACAAAGCGGTGATTGCCCGCCATGGGGAAGAGATCTTTCAAGCTGCCGCCCAGGCCGGGGTGGCGGTGCTGCTGGAAGCGGCGGTGGGCGGCGGGATCCCCATTGTGCAGGCTTTGCAACACTCCCTGCGGGCCAGCCGCATCCAGGCGGTCTGGGGCATCGTCAACGGCACCACCAATTTCATCCTCAGCCAGATGGCCCAGCAGGGCAGCTCCTTTGCCGAGGCGCTGGCCCAGGCCCAGGCCCGCGGCTACGCGGAAGCGGATCCCAGCGCCGATGTGGAAGGGTGGGATGCCGCCGACAAAATCGCCATTCTGGCCGGCCTCGCCTTTGGGGTGGCGGTGCCGCGGGAAGCCATCCCCTGCGAAGGGATCCGCAACATCAGCTCCACCGACATCCGCTATGCCCGCGAGTGGGGCTACACCTTCAAGCTCCTGGCCATCGCCCAAAGGGCCGCCGCCCAGGGATCTGAGACGGCCTTGGATGTGCGCGTCCACCCTACTCTGCTGCCGGTTACCCACCCGCTGGCCAACGTCCACGGCGTGGACAACGCCGTCTGGGTGCAGGGGGATCCCCTGGGGCAGGTGGTGCTCGCCGGCCCAGGGGCGGGACAGGGGCCGACCGCCAGCGCCGTGGTTGGGGATTTGCTCACCCTCCGGGCCCACCTGCAAACCGGGGCCTATCTGCCCAATCCTCTATGGGGGTTCTTCGGCAGGGCTGCCGCTTTGCTCCCGCTGGCGGAATTGGAGTCGGAGTTTTACGTGCGGGTGTTGGCCCAGGATCAGCCGGGGGTGATGGGGGCGATCGGCACCTGCTTTGGCCGCCACCGGGTTAGCCTGGAGAGCATTACCCAAAAAGAGTGCCACCAGGAGCAGGCGGAGATCGTCATCCTCACCCACACCGTCCGCGAGGCCGATTGTCGGCAGGCGCTGGCCGAGATCCAACAGCTTCCCCAGGTGGCCGCGATCCCCAGCCTGTTTCGCGTGCTGCGTTGATTGCTTTCAGGAAACCCATAGGAACCGCGATGATGGACAGCTTGGAAGCGGCAGTCAATCCCTCAACTGAGCCTCTGACCCACTTGTGGGAACGGGCTGAGGTGGTGGTCATTGGAGCGGGCATCAGCGGCCTGACCCTGGCGCTACGCCTGCGGCAGGGCCGCTCCGCTCAGCCGGTGCTCTTGGCCGAGGCCAGCCCTCGTGTCGGCGGCTGCATCTCCACCCAATCCAAAAACGGCTACCGCTGGGAAGAAGGCCCCAACAGCTTTACCCCCGTCCCCCCTCTGCTCAACCTCATTGCCGAGGTGGGCCTGGCCGAGCAACTGGTGCTGGCGGATGCCAAGTTGCCCCGCTACATCTACTGGGAGAAAGAGCTGCTGCCGGTGCCCCTCAGCCCTTCTGCAGCCATTGGCTCGCGGCTGTTGAGCGTGGGCGGCAAGCTGCGGGCTTTGCAGGGGTTGTTGGGGTTTGTCCCGCCGCCGCCAGGGCGCGAGGAAACGGTGCGGCAATTCTTCCGGCGACAACTGGGATCCGAGGTGGCAGAACGCTTGGTGGAACCTTTCACCTCAGGGGTGTATGCGGGGGATCCGGATCAGCTCAGCGCCTTGGCCGCCTTTCCCCGCGTGGCCGGCTTGGAAGAGCGCTACGGCAGCCTTTTTGCCGGCGCGCTGCAGGCTTTGCGCCACAGACCCCAGCCCTCTCCTGTGGCCATCCAGCCCCCACCCCAACGTGGCCAACTGGGCAACCTGCGCCAAGGGCTGCAGCAGTTGCCGGAAGCGATAGCCCAAAAGCTGGGGGACAGCCTGCGGCTGGGCTGGCGGGCTGTGCAGCTCAAGCGGGATGAGATGGGCTATTGGGTGGGCTTTAAGACCGCCGAGGGATCCCGCTGGGTGGTTGCCCGGCAGGTGGTGCTGGCTCTTCCCGCGCCTGA
Organism: Synechococcus sp. H55.8; assembly: GCF_047462375.1. NCBI lineage: Bacteria > Bacillati > Cyanobacteriota > Cyanophyceae > Synechococcales > Synechococcaceae > Synechococcus > Synechococcus sp. H55.8. Next base: position 133,666 of record NZ_JANSJC010000005.1, read on the forward strand.
AGCTGCCTCGCTGTTGCAGGAGCTCAACCCCCCAGCCAGCCGGCTCTTGGCCGGGATCCCCTATCCGCCGGTGGCGGTGGTGGCTTTGGCCTATCCCCAAGAGGCTCTGCCGCAGCCGTTGCGGGGGTTTGGCCATTTGATCCCGCGCTCCCAGGGTTTGCGCACCCTGGGCACCATCTGGGCCTCCTGCCTTTTCCCAGAGCGGTCTCCCCAGGGCTATCACTGCTTCCTCAGCTTCATCGGCGGGGCCACCGACCCGCTCATGGCAGCACTTTCCCCTGAAGAGCGAGCGCAGATTGTGCACGCAGAGCTGAGCCAGATCCTGCTCACCCGACCTGTCGAGCCCATCCGCCTGGGAGAGCGCCTGTGGCCCCGGGCTATCCCACAATACACGCTTGGCCATCGGCAGCGGATGGCCCAGTTGCAAGCTTACCTGGCGTCCCAAACCCCAGGTGTGTGGGTGTGCGCCAACTACCTGGATGGCGTGGCGTTGGGAGATTGTGTGCGTCGGGCCGAGGCGCTGGCGCAACAGCTTTTGTTGCAAGCGTTCTGAATCCACATCAAATCCGTTCGCATCGGCGGGACGGGATCCGCAAGCAATGTCCCCACATTCCTACACCACGCTGCTGCTTGTCCCCACCGGCATCGGTGCCCGCATAGGTGGCTTTGCCGGGGATGCCCTGCCCATTGCCCGCGTCTTGGCCGCGGCAGCGGAGCGGGTCATCACTCACCCCAATGTCTTAAACGGGGCCAGTTTGTATTGGCCGATGGGGAATGTGTTCTACGTCGAAGGGTACGGCCTGGATCGATTTTGTGCCGGGGTGTGGAACTTGAGGCCGGTGCGCCAAAACCGCGTCGGGGTAGTGCTGGATGCCGGCATTCCGGAAGATCTGCAACAGCGCCACCTGCACGTGCTGCAGGCTGCCCAGGCCACCTTAGGGCTTAACATCGGCCCCTGGCGCTTGACCGGCCGACCCCTGGGTGTTTCCGTCTGCTCCTCCCCTTCCGGGGCCAGCCAGGGATCCCTGGCCCAGCCTGATGCTCTGTTGGAGACTGCCCAAGAGCTGATCCGCCTGGGAGCAGAGGCCATTGCCGTGGTGGCCCGCTTCCCCGACCAGCTCGACTTCAGCCAGTACCAGCAGGGGAGGGGGGTGGATCCCTTGGCTGGGGCAGAGGCCATCCTCAGCCACCTGGTGGTGCGAGAGCTGGGGATCCCTTGTGCCCACGCCCCCGCCTTCTACCCCGATCCAGACCCTAAGCCGGTTCACCCCCGCGCTGCCGCCGAAGAGGTGGGGTTTACCTTTTTGCCCTCGGTTTTGGTGGGCCTTAGCTACGCTCCCCAATTCGTCAAAACTCCCCAGCCGGGCGACCTGACGGCAGAGCAGGTAGATAGCGTCATCGCCCCGGCCACCGCCTTTGGCGGGCCTGGATTGCTGCACCTGGCCAGCCGTCCCCGCCCGCCGCTGTTTATTGCCGTCGAGGAAAACACCACCGTGATGCAGGTGCACCCCCGCCAGTTGGGGATCCCTTGTGTATCGGTAGCTTCCTATCTGGAGGCCGTTGGTGTGGTGGTGGCCCACCGAGCAGGTGTGGCCTGGTCGTCGCTCCAGCTTTCCCCCTCCACCCCGGAAAAGCTGATCAGCTCCGCACTTGAGCATGACAGGCCCTAAGCCCCATAGCCCGCGGGCAACTTGAGTGTCTCCCGCAGGACAACATCTGCAGTGTTTTGAGAATGGCGCGGCAGCCGGGACGTCAAGTCTATGGACATTTCAAACAGTTATAGTCATTGCAAATAGCAATGAAACGATTCGTTACGTCGTTATTGCTCCGCAACGCTGTCGCGAACGCGCCGCTCTAACTCCCCTCTCCCTCAGGGAGAGGGGCTGGGGGTGAGGGATATCCCTAAGGGAGAGGGGCTGGGGGTGAGGGATATCCCTCAGG